>JAICXR010000107.1 GCA_025980355.1 Chloroflexota bacterium
AGGACATGATCGGCATCGTGATGACGAACGGCATCGCCTCCGTCGCGCCGACCGGTGGCCGCGCCGCGATGCTGAGCACGAACCCCATCTCTTTCGCCATCCCGGCGGGTGACGAGCCACCGGTAGTCGTCGATATGGCCACCAGCGTCGTGGCGCGCGGTCGCATCATGCTCTATGACAAACAGGGCTTGCCCTTGCCGGAAGGTTGGGCGCTGGACGAATCGGGCCGGCCGACGACCGACGCCAGCGCGGCGCTCCGCGGCACGTTGCTGCCCTTCGGCGGCTACAAAGGGTACGCCCTCTCCCTCGTCATCGATCTCCTCTGCGGCGTCATGACCGGGGCCTTGTTCGGCTCCCACTTCTTCGGCCCCCTGGCGGAGGATATGGAGCACCCGATGGACGTCGGCCATATGTTCGGCGTGATCGATCCGTCCCGCTTCCTACCCCTGCCCGTCTTTAAGGCGCGCATGGACCAGGCCCTGGGCGAACTGCGCGCCTGTCCGCCGGCGGAGGGGGCGCGTGGCGTGCTGATCCCCGGCGACATCGAGCGCCTGGAGCGCGAGCGCCGCCTGCGCGACGGCATCCCCCTCCCCGACGCGGTGATCCGGGACTTCCAGCAGTTGGGCGAGGAGTTCGGCGTCGCCATGCCGACTGCCCGGCAATAGCGGCACGTCAGATTTAAGCTGCGTTTAGCTTCCGGTCCTTATGCTTGCCTGAGAGCAAACATGAGGAGGAGCAGGTATGGCGACAGCGCTGCAGGACCGGCAAGGGATGCCGCCGCCATCGGCGGTGCCGGTACAGAGCGTCACCGACTCCCTGAACGAAGCGCCGCTGAGTCGCTTCCACATGCGGGCGGTGTTCACGGCGGGGATGGGCTTTTTCACCGACGCCTACGACCTCTTCATCATTGGCGTCGCCATGACCCTGATCCGGGAGGAATGGCACACCACGCCGTTGCTGCTCGGCCTCATTGGCAGCACGGCGCTCCTCGCCGCCTTCCTGGGCGCCACCGTCTTCGGGCGGATCGCCGACGTCTTCGGGCGCAAGAAGATCTACGGCCTGGAAGCGACCGTCATGGCCATCGCCGCCCTGGCAACCGCCTTCTCGCCGAACCTCATCTGGCTGCTGGTCTGGCGCTTCATCCTCGGCGTCGGCATCGGCGGCGACTATCCGGTCAGCGCCGTCTTGATGAGCGAATACTCCAACCGCGCCAACCGCGGTCGCCTGGTCGGGATGGTCTTTTCGATGCAAGCGCTGGGCTTGATTGCCGGGCCGTTGGTCGCCCTGATTATCCTGGCCCTGGGCGTGCCGCACGACCTCGCCTGGCGGATCATGCTGGGTCTCGGCGCCTTGCCGGCACTTGGCGTCATCTATCTGCGCCGGACGTTGCCGGAGTCGCCCCGCTATGCCGCCCGCGTCCAGGGGCGCGCGGCCGCTGCCGCGGCGTCGCTGCGGCGCTACACGCGGGGAGTGGTCGCCGCCTCCGACGCCGTGGAGGAGCCGGAGCGCCGGTTGACGCTGCGCCAGTTCCTGACGACGCCCCGCTACGTCCGGATGCTGCTCGGCACGGCGGGCGCCTGGTTCGTCTTCGATTATGCGTTCTACGGCAACACCATTTCGACACCGCTGATCCTGAAGGCAGTCGCGCCGCAGGCCAGCCTGATCGCCGACACCGCCATCGCGCTGCTGATCTTCACGGTCGCGGCGCTCCCCGGCTACATCACGGCGTTCATGAGCGTGGACGCCATCGGCCACCGCAAGCTCCAGGTGGCGGGATTCCTGGCGATGGCGGTCGCCTTCTTGCTCATCGGCGGCTTGCCCAACGTTACCCACATGCTCGTTCCCTTCCTGGCGCTCTACGGCCTCAGCTACTTCTTCACGGAGTTCGGACCGAACACCACCACCTTCCTGATGGCGTCCGAACTCTTCCCGGTCTCCGCGCGCACCACCGGGCACGGCCTCTCCGCCGGCATGGCGAAGGTGGGCGCCTTCGTGGGCGTCCTGACCTTCCCGCTGATCCAGGCGACGGCCGGTCTCGCCGGTGCCATGCTCGTCGCCGCCGCCGCCGCCATCATCGGCGTGCTGTTCACCTCGCTCTTGCCGGAGCCGAGCGGCCGGTCGCTGGAGGAGATCAGCGGCGAGGACGAGCCGGTCAAGGTAGCGCGGAAGCTGGCCGGCGCGACGGCCTAGGCGGGGGAACAGTTCCGGACCGGTTCTAATATGTCGCCCGTCCCCCGCTGATGTCGAACACCGCCCCCGTGGAGAACGAGCACTCGTCGGAGCAGAGCCAGGCGACGAGCGCCGCCACCTCCTCCGCGCGCCCCGTGCGCCCCATCGGGATGCGGGACACCATGTATTTGACGTGCTCCGGCGAGACCTGGCGCAAGATGTCGGTCTCGATCACCGCCGGCGTCACGGCGTTGACCAGGATGCCCTGGGTCGCCAGTTCCTTGCCCAGCGCCTTCGTCAGCCCGATCACGCCGGCCTTCGCGGCCGAGTAGGGGATCGCGTTCGGGTTGCCTTCTTTCCCGGCGATCGAGGCGATGTTGACGATGCGGCCCCAACCCTGGCGCTGCATGTGGGGGACCACCGCGCGGCAACAGTAGAAGACGCCGCCGAGGTCGATCTCCAGGACCGAGCGCCAGTCGTCGTCGGTCAGTTCCGGCAAAGGCAGGGAGCGCCCGGCAATCCCGGCGTTGTTGACGAGGATGTCCACGCCGCCCCATCGGTCGACCGGGGCGTCGACCGCCGCCCGGACGCTGGCCGGCCTGGTCACGTCCAGGACGAGCGCCATGGTGCGGTCGCCGCTGCTATCCAGCAGGCCCACCCGACGCTCCGCTTCCGTCCCGTCGAGGTCGCCAAAGACGACCCGGCCGCCATCTTTCAGCAGGCGGGTGGCCACCGCCAGGCCGATGCCCCGCGCCGCCCCGGTGACGATGGCGACGCGACCGGTGATATTCTCGCTCTCCTGCTGCATGTCCGGTTGTCTCACTTTCCTTACCGATGTGTTATGGCGTGTACGCAAGGCGCATTGCCCAGTATTATGACGGAGACGGACGATGACGGAGGGGCGCGATGCAGATCACCTTTGAAATCCCGGAAGACATTTTGCACGGGCTGCTGGACGGCGTGCCGATCCCGGACATGGCGCACGTGCGCTACCGCATGCAAACGCCGCCGGCCCTCGGCGATCTGCAAGCGGCGGTGGCCGAGCAGATCCGGCAGCCGCAGATTCGCGCCCTCATCCAGCCGGGGCAGCGCATCGCCATCGGCGTCGGCAGTCGCGGCCTGGGCCGCCTGCCGGAGATCGTGGCCGGGCTGGTCGCGGCGTTGCGCTCGCTGGGGGCCGCCCCGTTTATCATCCCGGCGATGGGTAGCCACGGCGGGGCGACGGCCGCCGGCCAGCGCGACGTGCTGACCCACCTTGGCGTCACGGAGGGGCGCGTCGGCGCCCCCGTGATCTCCGACATGGCGACCGTGGAGGTTGGTCGCACCGAGGACGGCATCCCTGTCCGCCTGGACCGTGAAGCACTGGCCGCCGATGGCATCGTCTTTGTCGGTCGGGTGAAGCCGCACACCGCCTTCCGAGGCCCCTACGAGAGCGGCCTCGCCAAGATGGTCGCCATCGGCCTCGGCAAGCAGTCCGGCGCCGCCGCCTGCCACGCCGCCGGCTTTGGCGACATGGCGCGGCGGGTGCCGGCGCTCGCGGCCGTCGCCATCGCCAGGGCACCGATCCGCTTCGGGCTGGCGGTGCTGGAGAACGCGCACGACCTGCCCTACAAGCTGGTCGCCGTCCCCGCCGACCGCATCTTCGCCGACGAGCCCGCGCTGCTCGAGGAGGCGAAGGCGGCGATGCCGCGCATCCCCTTCGACCAGCTCGACGTCCTGGTGATCGACGAGATCGGCAAGAACATCAGCGGCGACGGCGCCGACCCGAACATTACGGGGCGCTACCCGACGCCCTTCGCCGAGGGTGGGCCGGCGGTCACCAAGCAGGTGATCCTCGATCTCACCGCCGAAACCGACGGCAACGCGAACGGCCTGGGCACCGGCGACTTCACGACCGTGCGCGCCGCCCGCAAGATGCTGATGGGCCAGACCTATCCGAACGGGCTGACGTCCACCGTGGTCGGCACGGTCAAGCTGCCGATGGTGCTACCATCCGACCGCCTGGCTTTCGCCGCCGCACTGCTCACCTGCAACGCCGTCGGCCGGGCGCCGCGCCTGCTGCGCATCGCCAACACCCTGCGCCTCGATGAATTCACCGTCTCCGCCTCCTTGCTGGACGACGTGCGGGCGAACTCGGCGCTGGAGATTCTGGCGGGACCGGAGCAGCCGCCGTTCGACGGGGACGGCAACCTTCGCGATCTCGGCGCACCGGGCGCGAGGACGATGGCCGCGGAAGTGGTAGGGGCGGCGCGCTGAGCGCCCGGCCTCAGGCGCGGCTCCCGGCCGGGGCGACACTCGCCCGCTGGTCGCGCTTGAGCCGCAGCCACTCCCCTTTGCTGTGAATTTCGATCTCCGTGTCCGGCGCTTCCGGGCGAACCACCACGATGCGCCGGTCTGTGGGCGCCAGCGCCTTGAGTTGGAACGCCGTCGTCAGCCATGACGTCTTCCGTATGTCCGCGCCGATCGCGTCGCGCAGACGCTTGCCAAGTTCCAAAGCCATGCTCTCTTCGATCCCTCTTCGTCCGTGTCAACAACGGAATAGCTGTCGCCAGAACCAGCGTCCACCATACCGCGTGAGGCCGGGGGCCGTCCAACGCGGCGGTGGTACTGTGTGCATGGGACCTGAAACGGAAAGGGCGGCTCGGTGGCAATTCTGTCGCGACCGGCGCCGGTCGCCGAATCGCCGGCGGCGGCGAAGCCGCCGGCACCCTGGTTGCGCGATGCCGGCTTCGCCCTCTCCCTCGGCATCACCATGCGGCTCGCCTACTGGCTCTACGGCTGGTGGCAGCAGCGCGTGCTGGTACAACCGTACAGCCCATTCTTTCACGGCGACTGGCAGGACCTCGCGCCCACCGCCAACTCGCCGGCCTATCCCTGGCTCGGCCCCTGGCTGCATCTGGACGCCTTGTGGTACGAGCACGTGGCCCTCTTCGGTTACCAGCCGGGCAACGGCTCCGTCCACTTTCCGCCCCTCTTCCCGCTCCTGGCGCACGTGACCATGCCCGTCTTCGGCGGCAGCTTCGGCTTCGCCGCGATGGCGGTCAATCTGGTCGCGGTGATCGTCGCCTTCTTCCTCCTGCGGCGGATGGCGGCGCTCGAAGGCCGGCTGGAGGACGGCAGCCGGGCCGCCCTCTATATGTGCGCCTTCCCGATGGGCTTCTTCCTGTTCGCGCCGTTCACCGAAGCGACGTTCTTGCTCTTCACCGCGGCGTCGCTGTATTGCGCGCGGCGCGGCCACTGGTGGTTCGCGGGCGTCTGGGGCTTTATCGCCACCACCTCCCGCTGGCAGGGGGCGCTGTTGGCGCCGGCGCTGCTGGTGGAATACGGCCTGCAGGTGCGGGAGGGCAAGCGGCGCCTGGGTCCGGATATCCTTGCCATCCCCCTGCCCGGCGTCGCCTACCTCCTCTACACGCTATACGTGCGCTTCATCGTGGGCGAGCCCCGTTCGATGGGTCAGGTCAACACCTATTGGGGGATCCACTGGTTGCCACCCTGGGAGGTCCTCCAGCTCGGCTGGCAGCGCATCGCGGCGGGCGACGGCCTGGAGCTGCTCAACCTCGTCGCCATCATCCTCCTGGCGCTCGGCTGCCTGGTCGGCGTGCGCTACCTCCGCCCGAGCTACGTCGTGTATATGGTCGCGCAGTTGCTCTTCATCGCGCTGCACATCTCCAGCGTCTCGCCCCTCGCGGCCGCCGCGCGCTACGTCCTCACGATCTTCCCGCTCTTCGTCCTGCTCGGCCGCGCCGGCGCCAATCCGCGCCTGCACCAGGCGATCGTCGTCGTCTTCTTCCTGTTGCAAGGTATCTTCGTCTGGCAGTTCGTGATGGGGGAATGGGTGGCGTAAGGCCGTACCGGCGCTGGCGTCAGAGGCGGGAGTCGAACCCGCATCATCCGGCAGCGGCCCTTTTCGTGGGGACGCGACCAGTCGCCGCCTCCCATTGTTATCGCCATGCCGGACGCCGTTCCCGTTCCTTCGTTACCGTGCGCTGCGTCGCGCTCGGGGAATCCGTCCGATTCGGGCTGGCCCGGAAGTCGTGCCGGCATTCCGGCGAGCGGCAGGAGAGACAACTGTAATGGGCAGCCCGATTCTGCGTTTAAGTATTTAGAACTTTGAATAGGCGATGATGCATACTCGGAAAGGAACAGCGCAATGACCACCGCAGCAACTCCCCCTGGGTTGCCTGAAAGCGATCCTGTTCTGGCTGCCTTGCAGCACTCGGCTGACCTGCTCGACCGTGACGGAGCGGCGGCGCCGACGGCGGCATTTCAGCAGCAAGCGCGGCAGCAGTTGCTCCAGGCTTTGGCGGCCTCCCGGACGGCCACTCCCATGCAGCGGCTGGCGGAAAAATGGGGCGAGGTGTTTGACCGCAGGCGACTGGCAGGCATCGGCGTCGGGGTGGCGCTCTTCGGTTTGGTCGCCGTGCCGGCCATGGCCGCACCATCGTCTCCTGTCGGCGCTGCGATGCGAGGAGCCGTCGGCGCGACGATCGGGAGCGTACCGCCGCTGTTCGCCGATAAGGACGTCACGACCAGCACCACGTCGAGCGGTGCGTCAGCGATGTCCGCTGCCGCCGCCCATGGCGCGACCGTCTCATCGGTCGCCCGTTCCACGCTCGATCGGGGCGAGGCCCACGGCGACGCCGTCAGCGCGGCGGCCCACAGTGCCACGACGTCTACGAGCACGACCACATCGACGTCCACGAGCACGATCGCAGTGACGAGCACGTCCGACGCCGATAGCCACGGCGATGCCGTCTCGGCCGTGGCGCATATGACCCCACCTGCCGGGGAGAACCACGGACAGCAGGTCAGCAGCGTGGCCCGCCGTTCGACCACCAGCACGACGACGACTACCACGACGAGCACACCGGCTAGCACGACGAGCACACCGGCGGCGAATAGTCATGGGGCTGCCGTGTCGGCGGTGGCGCACACGACCCCTCCCGCAGGCGAGAACCACGGACAGCAGGTGAGCAGTGTGGCCCGAGGTTCGGCCACCAGCACCGCGGCGACCCTGACGACTTCGACCAGTGCCACATCGGCGGTCGGGCACGGGCACGGCCAGGGGGGCAATGGCGGCGGGGCGTCGGCGACGAATGGGCAAGGTGCCAGCGGGAAGAGCCATGGTCACTGATGGCTATGCCCCGCCACTGTTTTCAGCGCTAACTCGTGACTACGTGCCGCTGACCTTGCCGCAGGACGATGAGGCGGCGCTGGTGGCGAAGGCGGTGGCTGGGAATGCCGCCGCCTTCGCCACGCTCTACGACATGCACGTGCGGCGGGTCTACCGCCAGTGCTACTACCGCGCCGGTAACCGGGCCGACGCCGAGGACCTCGTGCAGCAGACCTTCTTGCAGGCCTGGCAAGCCCTGCCGCGTTATCGCCGCACCGGCGCGCCGTTTCTCGCCTGGCTGCTGACGATCTGCCACAACCTGGCCGTGAGTCAGCAGCGCAAGGCGACGCGCGAGGTGACCGATCCGGATCTCGCAGTGCCGGCGACTCCTGCATCGGACCCGGTGGTGGTCGCGCTGGACCGTCTGGACCACGACGAGGTGCGGCAGGCGATCCTCCAGATCAAGCCGGACCGGCAGCAGGTGATCCTCCTGCGCTTCATCGAGGGGTACGAGGTGGACGAGGTGGCGGCAGCCCTGGGGAAAAGCGCCAACCACTTCCGCGTGCTCCAGCACCGCGCCCTGTGCGACCTGCGCCGGTTGCTCCAGCGGGAGCGACGCTAGCTCGGGCTGCCGCCGGGACCGGCGGCGCCACCCGATCGTCGTAGGCGCCGCCGGTGTGTGCGGTCGGCACGCGACTTGCGTTAGACGAGGTGCGTTCGTAGCGGGCGAGCGCCGCGCCGGGCGCCTGTGCGCGCCCACCCGACGGCGTGGCGCGCCGGCGGACGGTGCTACGATACCCGGGGCGGGCGTCGCCGTCCCCTACCCGAGAGGAGCCGCCTTGGCCGCGCCCCCCGATGTCGAAGCCCTGCGCCAGAGCGAGGAGCGCTTCAGCCTCCTTGTGGCGAGCGTGCGCGACTACGCCATCTTCCTGCTCGACCCCGCCGGGCATGTCGCGAGTTGGAACGAGGGCGCCGAGCGGATCAAGGGCTACCGCGCCGCGGAGATCCTGGGCCGCCACTTCTCGGTCTTCTACCCGCCCGAGGCAATCGCGGCGGGGGTGCCGGCGGCGGCGCTGCGGGCGGCGGAGGAGGAGGGGCGCTGGGAGGGGGAGGGCTGGCGGCTGCGCCGAGACGGCAGCCGCTTCTGGGCCGACGCGGTGCTCACCGCCCTGCGCGACGAGACGGGCACGCTGGTCGGCTACGCCAAGGTGACGCGCGACCTCACCGAGCGGCGGCGGGCGGAGGAGGAGCGGGTGGTGCTGGCAGCGGAGCGGGCGGCCCGGCGGGCGGCGGAGGCGGCGCTGCGCGAGCGCGAGGCCTTCCTCGCCGCCGCCGCCCACGAGCTGCGCACGCCGCTCACTTCCCTGCGCGGCTTCGTCCAACTCCTCGGCCGCGTCCAGCGACAGGCGGGGCAGCTCGACCGCGAGCGCGCGGCGCGGACGCTCGCTCGCGTTGAGCAGCAGACTGATCGCCTCGGCCGCCTCATCGCCCGCCTGCTGGACACGAC
>JAICXR010000387.1 GCA_025980355.1 Chloroflexota bacterium
AACAACACCCATCCGCCGGTGGCGACCCCCGGCAACCCCTGGACGCGCGAGCGCGACGGCGAACTGTTCCTCGACCTACTCGCTGCCGGCCGGGCCGACGTCCAGGCCCTCATCACCCACCGCTTCCCCTGGCAGCAGGCGCCGGAAGCCTATAACCTGCTCCAGGAGCATCCTGCCGACGCCCTCGGCGTCGTGCTGGACTGGCGCTAGCGCGCCGGCCGGACCAGTAGTCGCTCATAGTGGCCGGTAAGCTGGCTGACCAGCTTGGCGGCGTCGAACTGCTGCTCCACACGTTGGCGGCCCAGGGTGCCGAGCATGGCCCGGCGCTCCGCCGAGAGCAGCAGGGGCTTGAGGGTGGCTGCCAGGCTGACGAAATCGGCCGGCGGCGTCAGGACTCCGGCCTCACCGAGCACCTCCGGGATTCCCCCGACGCAGGCGCCGACGACCGGCTTCCCGCAGGCCATCGCCTCCACCAGCACCATCCCGAACTGCTCGCGGATCCAGCGAGTCGGGTTACTCGGCAGGCAGAAGACGTCGGCCAGGCGGTGATACTGGGGGATTTCTTCATACGGCACATAGGGGGCAAAGCGGATCACGTCGGTCAGCCCGTGCCGCTGCACCTGCCGCTCCAGCGCCACCCGTTCCGGGCCGCGCCCGACCCACACGAGGCGCAAACGCGGCCCGATTGCCGGGTCGGCACGCAACAGGGTCGCCGCCGCCAGCAGTTCGAAATAGCCCTTTTCCCACTGCAGGGTGCCGATGGTGACGACGACGAGGTGCTCGGGACGCAGGCCGAGGGCGGCGCGCAACGCCGGGTCGGGCGCCGCCGGGAAGAAGCGCTTGAGGTCGACGCCGGTGGGATGGATGGCGATCTTCTCCGGCGCGGCGCCTTCCAGCAGCAGCCACTGCCGGTTGCGCTCGGTCAGCGCCAGGAACAGATCGGCCCGGGCGGCCACCTGCCGGCGGATGGCCCGTAGGCGCGGGTAGTCGTCGAACTTCCCCGGCACGTTCTCGGCGACGCTCACGACCAACGGCGCTCCCTGCCGCCGGGCCGCCTGCAGGGCCTGCCGCGAATACGGATTGAAGGTCTCCGACGTGTGGATGAGGTCGTATCCGCGCAGCGCATTGCCGAGGCCGAGCATGACCTCGTTGCGCTCGTACCGGCGGTAATACCACGTCCGGAGCAATGGCGTCCGCTCGGCGCGCTGCAGCAGGCCCGGCAAGGTGCGCACGGGGAACGGCATGCGGTCGCGGTCGAAGGAGCCCCGGTCGGAGCCGAACGCCGTCACCGCGAAGCGCTCCGTCAAGCCCGCGTAGTTCTGCATCTCCCAGTGGTTCAGCGTCGCGCCGCGCACGATGGCGACGCGCGGCATAGCGTGGGAAGACGGCGTCCTGGTGGCGGCATCGGTATGGAATGCACGATCGTGGGGAAGCATGCCGTCGATTGTACGTTGCCCCGGACTGGCGGGGGGCATCGCCGCGCCGCGATCGCGAGCCGGGGAAAGGTGAACCCGATCGCCCTGCTACACTCCTCCCCCAGCGCAGCCGGGCGTCTCTGTTTCGTCGCCCTATGGCCGCGCAGCGCGGGAGATCATGAGCGGATGCGAATCACCGACCTCAAGTGCGCCGTCATCGGGCAAAACCCAATAGTGCGCATCGTGACGGACGAGGGGATCAGCGGCTACGGCCAGGTGGAGGGCAGCAAAGCGTACCTGAAGCCGCACGTGCTGTTCTACCAGCCCTACCTGTTGGGTGAAGATCCGACCAATGTGGAACGGGTGATGCTCAAAATTCGGCGGCTGGGCAGCTTCAAGCCCTGGGGCAGCGCCGTGAGCGCCATCGAGATGGCCCTCTGGGACATCGCCGGCAAAGCGGCCGGCCTGCCGATCTACCGGCTGCTGGGCGGCAAGGTACGCGACCGGGTGCGCGTCTATAACGGCGGCATCCGCTTCCCTATGACCGGCCATTCGCCGCAAGCCTATGCCGAGAATATGGCGCGGATGAAAGAGGCGAAGGAAGGCTTCACGATCATCAAGCAGGGTGTCGGCTTTCATAGCCAGATGCCCCACAGCGTGCCCAACTTCTTCCTGAACGAGCCGCAGAGCGGTCGCTCCACCAACAACCGCGGCATGGTCACCGAGCAGGGACTGAAGCACGTCATCGCCTGCGCCGAGGCCATGAAGGCGGCGCTGGGCGACTCGGTCGGCCTGGCGCTGGACTGCGGCCCCGGCTGGATGGTACCCGACGCCATCCGCCTGGCCCGGGCGCTGGAGCCGCTCAATCTGATGTGGCTGGAAGACCTCCTCACCGGCGACTACGTGCCCTACGTCTCGCCCGAGCTGTACCGCGAAGTGACCCAGAAAACCTCCACGCCGATCCACACCGGCGAACAGATCTACCTCCGCCAGAACTTCCAGGCGCTCATCGAGCAGCACGCCGTCAGCATCATCGGCCCCGACCCCTGCGACATCGGCGGCATCGCCGAACTGAAATGGGTGGCGGAGTACGCCGATCTGCACGGCATCCTGATGGCGCCGCACGGTGTCCTGGACGGCGTCTTCGGCCTGGCGGCGCTGGTGCAGGTCTCGGCAACCCTGCCCATGAACTATATCGCCTTCGAGTACCCCGTCGCCCGCCCCGACTGGTGGTACGACATCGTCGACGGCCTGCCGGACCCGATCGTCCAGGACGGCTTCATTACCGCCTGGGACCGGCCCGGCTTAGGCGTCACCTTCAACCAAGCGGCAGCCAAGCGGCACCTGCTGGAGGAAGATCGGGCATTCTTCGATTGATCGATGCTACGCGAACAGGCTGATCAGGTTCCCGTCCGGATCTTCGACGATGGCATAGTGCTGTCCCCAAAAGGCATCCCAGGGCGCGCGATGTCCGCGGTAGCCGAGTGCCACGACTCGGGCATAGGTCGCGTCCACGTCCGCGCCGGAATCGCATCGGAAGGCGAGCTCGATGCGATGTCCCACGGGATGATCGTCCCAATCCCCATACACCTGCTTCAGCCCCTCTACCGTGTCCCAGGCGATCCGAATCCCGCCGGCCTCAACGTCCACGTGGCCCTCGGCGTCCTGGCCTTCCGGAACGACTATCCCGAGCGCACGGTAGAAGCGAAGCGATGCCGCCATATCCTTGACGGCGATCCCAATGACATCGAGCCTGACCGCCACGCCAACCTCCTTGACTCACACTGCCTACACTGAGCGACGTGCCCAATGACGTGTCGGAATATGACCACTCCACTCCGCAGTCATGTTCCGCTGCGCCCAACGGTACCACGCCCTCCACCGGCCGTTCACCGTCCGGCTCAAGCCGGTACACCGTGAGCGCCGTGACCTCCGACTCCACGGTCACGTTGAGCGATGGCACGTCGGCGAGCGCCTGCCCAAAGGACACTCGATCCGCGAGACGCCCGACGGTAAGGTGCGCGGGCACCCGCCCTGCCAGCGGATCGTAACGCCGACGGAGCATGCCGATCGGCTCCGGCGGCAGCGCCGGGAAGGCGACGATTCTGACCACCGCAGACGCCCGCTTCCATCCAGGGTGGTAGGATGATCGCCAACACGCGGCACCGGGACGGGAGGGCAGACGATGCAAGACCGACCAGTCGTGGCACTCGCGGTGCAACCGGCGGTGGTGTGGCCGCCGGACGACACCGAGGAGAGCGTCTTGGGCACCAACCTCCACCAGACTGCCA
>JAICXR010000532.1 GCA_025980355.1 Chloroflexota bacterium
ACGATGACGGTAGACCACCTCTCCGTCCAGATCGCCACGGCGAACGGCGCCACCTACGTCACGATCAGCACCGTCTAATCGGCCCTAACCGGGGGCGAGCGGAGTCTTGCGGTAGTCGCCGCGAAGGGGCGAACGCCATGTCCGAACGACGAAGCCGACAGCTGCACGGGCAAAGACGGGGCCGAATGGCGAAGGCGACGATCGCCCTGGTCGCGGTCGCGCTCCTGCTCCTGCCAGCATGCGCCCAGCGACCGCGCGGAGTCCAGGCGGCGAGCCCGATTGACTGCCCGAGTCCCAGCCCCGTCGACCCGACCGTGCGAGAGCCAGTCGCCGGGCCTCTGATCTTCTACGGCTACAATGGTGCGACCACCCACGCCATCATCGGAGACTTTGCGCCAGGCGTCCCGACAAAGGTCGGCCTCGGCGTCACTCACACGCTCACGGCACCTGTCACGTTGGAAGGCTGGGAGTGCGCGACGGGCAATCGCCTGCGGTTCTGGTACAAGGAATGTTGCCCGTTCACGACAACGCCGGTTACCCCCACTCAGCTCGCCGCCACGGGGGATCTCGTCGCCGTGCTGCAAGCTGACGCCGCCCAGGGATACCCAGGCTACATGCTTTTCACGCGCCCCGGGTTATGGAAAGTGTCCGTCAGCCAGGGCGACTACATCCTCGGGTCCGTCGTATTCCAGGTCGTGGAGTTCTGACGCGACATCGCCCTATCCCTCGGTGGCCACCAGCGCGGCCAGGTGTTGGTAGTCCCCACGTTGCACTGGCAAGGGGCGGTGGATGAGGGCGCGCGGCGCCGGGTGGTAGAGCGCGACCAGGCGGCGCCCATTCCAGGCAACGGGCCGGCCGACATCGCGCGCCAGGACGAGGCCGTGCGGCGCGATCCGCCGTACCGCGTCCAGGGCGACCGCGCCCAGCGTCACCACCCAGTCCGGCTGCATGATTGCCATGAGCCGGGCCAGGTAGGGGCCACAGTTGGCGACCTCGCGGGCCGTTGGCCGATCGTTCCTACCGCCGGCGTCGCGCGGGTTGCACGCGACGGCGTTCGTGACGAAGACCGCACTGCGTTCGAATCCGCCGGCCTCCAGGAGGGCGGCGAAGGTCCGGCCCGCCCGGTCGCCCGTCAGCGGCACGCCCGACACATCGGCGCCCAACCGGCCAGGAGCTTCGGCGATGAAGAGGAGCCGCGCCGATAGCGGGCCGTTGGCGCGGCCCAGCACCCGCCGGCGACCCTCCATGCGGGGGCAACGTCGGCATGCCTGCACGTCGTCGACGAGGCGCGCAAACGCCAGCTCTCGGGTCTGATAAGGCACCTGTTCCATCAGCCCGCCCCGATCCTCACGGAGCCCACTCCGCATCGAGGATGCTGTAGAGGTCGGAGTCGCGCCAGCCGTCGCGGAGCAGCATGGTCTCGCGCATGCGGCCTTCGTACTGCATGCCGAGCCGTTGCAGCACCCGGCTGGACGCCGTATTCTGCGGATGACAGGTCGCCTGGATGCGGTGCAGGCCCTGCGGCCCGAAGCCGAAGGCCAGCAACAGCCGCGCCGCTTCGGTGGCGTAGCCGTGGCCCCAGTGCCGAGAATGCAGGACGTAGCCGATCTCCCCGGCGCGGAAACGGCGATCCTTGATCTTCAACTCGCAGGCGCCGATGAACACGCCGGTCGCCTTGAGGACGATCGCCAACCCGTAGCGATCCCGCGGCTCGGCCCTGCTCGCGGCGATCACCGTGTCGACGTAGGCACGCGCCTTTTCGGGCGTGTTCGGTCCCCAGGGCTGAAAGCGATAGACTTCGGGCAGCGTGTCATAGGCATGCACCGCCCGCCAATCGTCGGGGACAAACTCCCGTAACAGCACTCGGTCGCCGGTGAGTAAGATGGACACGGATCCCCTCTTCCGCGGTTCGTCTCGCGTCCTGCCTTATGGTCAAGGTTCCCCTGAGCGGGCGCCGCTGCATCGTGACCATCGTGACCGTTCAGTGTTCCACAGAGAGGATGATACTGTGGCCAGCCCTCTTTGGGGTCGCCTTTGACTGAAAGGGATGCCTCGACATGCGTCAACCCAACGCTGAATTCATCACTCCTCGGTCCCGGTTACACCCAACCCGACGTGCGTTCATTGGCGCTGGCGCCCGGTTGCTCGGTACGACCGGCGTCCTCGCGTTGCTGGCGGCGTGCGGGCAGGCTGCCACAACCGGCGCCTCGACGTCGGCGGCAGGCTCTACCGCCGCGCCGGCAACCAGCGCCGCGGCCGTCACCAGTTCATCCGCAGCACCCACCACGACCGCACTCAGTAGTGCCGCGACCAGCGCCGCCACGACGAGCGCCGTACCAAGCACGACGACAGCGG
>JAICXR010000570.1 GCA_025980355.1 Chloroflexota bacterium
CTCCGCCGTCACCCGCCCGCTCTCGAGGAGCCCCCAATCCGTCGCCGTCGCCGGCAGCGCGCCGCCCTTGGCCGCTTCGGCGGGGAGCCGGGCGAGCGGCGGCGCGTCCGTGGCGGCGCTGGGCCGGGCGTTGGCGCGTTCAGTCCACGCCTGCGCCTGCGCCGCCAGGTCGGCGTCATCGACGAACGTCCGCCCGGGCAGGAAACTTCCTTTCACCCACTTGACGAGCGCCTCGACGCTGCCCTTCTGGTTTCCCGCCCCGGGGTCGCAGGCTTGCGGATGGCAGCCGAACTCAGCCGCGAACTGGGCGAGCGCGGGCGTCCAGATCGGCTGATTGGCGGCGTCCCGACCGCTGGTGACGGTCTTCATGTTGTCGAAGACCAGCACCCAGGGAACCCACCCGAGCGCCAGGAAGCACTCCACCAAGGCGCGCAAGAGCGTCTCCTGGCGCATATCCTGGGTCCAGCGCACGAAGCTCCAGCGGCTGTACTTGAGCCGGCAGCACAGGAAGTAGCGCGTCGCCGCCGGCTGCTGGGTGAACGGGAGGTTGCGGACCTCGCCCCAGTCGATCTGCAGGTACTCGCCCGGCAGGCCCTCGAAGCGGATCGGCACGTCCACCGCCGCCTGCTCCTGCGCCTGCTCCAGGCGCAGCCGGCGCACCATCGCCCGGAACACCGCCGAGCCGCCAGAGTAGGGGCGCGCGGCGTCCTCCCGCGCCAGTTCCACCATCCGCGTCGCCGTCAGCCCCTGGCCCAACCAGCCCAGGATCTGCTCCCGGTACGGATCGACCTTCGAGGTCCGTCGCCGCTTCGCCGGCGGCTGGTCCACCGGCTCCTTCAACACCCGGCTCACCGTCGTCGGGCTGTACCCCAACTCCGCGCCAATCTGCCGAATACTCTTGCCGCGCTTCGCCAGCCAGTGGATCGCGCTGCGTTGCATCTGCCGTAGCATCCTTCCTCCCGACCTCCTAGTCGGGTTCTACTACGGCCGCCGGTCGCCTGTACCACTTTTATCCCGGCACGCCCGCCCGCCGTGTCCACTTCTGCATCAGAACTTACATCCGTCAGGGACGTCACCTCGAAGTCCGGCTGCACTCCCGTGGCGTTCTCCTGGCCATCTCGGTTGAGCCACACGGACCGCACGCCTGCCCCCATTGCCCCGCCCACGTCGTTGGTGAGCGAGTCGCCCACGTGCAGTAGCTCCTGTGGAGCGCACCCGGCCTGGGCCAGGGCAATCGCGAAGAGCCGCCGATCGGGCTTCTCGAACCCGTAGTCCTGGGAGAAGACGACGAAGTCGAAGCGGTCCGGCAAGCCGCAGCGTTCGGGGTAGCTGTTGCCGTTGGAGAGCAAACCCAGGCGATAGCGACCGTGGAGCGCGTCCAGCGTGGGCAGCACGTCGTCGTAGGGTCGGGTGTCCGCGAAGCGATGCTGCAAGTAGACGGCGTTCAAACGGGCGGCAAGTCCGTCATCGACCACACCGATGTGCTGGAGCGTCCGTCGGAAGGCGGCCAGCCGCACCGCCTCCAGGTTGGTCACTTTGCCCCTGAGTTCCTCTGCGACCTGGTTGCGCATGGCGATCATGGTGTCAATGGTCAGGGCCGCGCTGGGACCCGGCGCCGCCACCTGAAGTTCCATCAGTGCGTAGTGCAGCGAGTGGCGCATGACCTGCTGGAAGTCCCACAGCGTACCATCGCCATCGAAGGAAATCGCTCGGACCAAGGTGGCGTGCATCGCGTGAGGGCGCTCCCGGAGAGAGCCGACGACCCGGCTATGATACCGGCGGCGAACGTCACAGCGTAGGTGGATGTCGTCGGCATGCCGAGGCGGTACGATTCGAGCACGACGTCGAGAACGTGCACCACTCCGGCCAG
>JAICXR010000151.1 GCA_025980355.1 Chloroflexota bacterium
CGCAGGCGGTCAATAAGGACGCGATCACTGTGCAGTACGGCACCGACTATAGCGATAATCCCGATCAGCTAAAATCGTATCAATCACTGCTCATCGACGCCTTCACCAAGGATCACCCCAACATCAAGCTCGAGTTCATCCAGGGCGACGCCTACACCGACAAGTTCAAGACGGCACTCGCCTCCGGGACGCCGTGGGACGTGGTGTGGGAAGCGGACAGTTCGATCTACGTGCAGGGTTTCATCCAGAACATCAGCTCCTACGTCGCCAAGGACAAGTTCAACACCGGCGTCTATCCCACCGCGCTCTTCCAGCAGATCAACGTCTGGAAAAGCGCGATCAACGGCCTACCCAACCAGGCCGGCGGCAACTGGCCGGTCGTCCCGTTCAACCGCGTGCTGCTGCGCAAGGCGGGGCTGGACGATCCGCCTGAGACGTGGGGCGACGACAAGTGGACTTGGGACACGCTGCGGGAGTATGCCAAGAAGACCACAACGACCAGCAACGGCATGCTGGCGACGGCCGGCCTGTTGCCGCTCGGCGACGGCGCCTTGATCTGGAATCTGCCCTGGCTCTGGGGCGGCCAGTGGATCTCCGACGACCGCACGAAGGTGGTCTGCGACAGCGCCGAGACCATCGCTTGCTACAACGCCTACTACGCCTTGCCGGTGCAGGACGGCTCGATGCCCAAACCCACCGAGATCAAGAACGATTTTGGCATCACCAACGGCCTCACCATCTTTGCTCAAGGCAAGGCCGAGTTCGTGCAGACCTCCGGCGGCGGCCTCTCCAACGTGCTCGACGCGGTGAAGAAGAACGCCGACATGGGTTATGCGCCAATCCCCAAGGTGAAGAACTTCGGCTCCTTCCAGTGGCTGGACTCGAATGGCCTGGTGAGCGGCTCGAAGCACCCGGACGAGGCCTGGACCTATTTGCTGTGGCAGGCCAACTCACCGAACTTCGCGCTGGCCCGCGGCACGGTGCCACCGCGCTCCGACTTCCTGGCGACGTGGGCGCAGCAAGCCTATGGCTCCTATGGCGCCGGCATGCGCATCCAGGTCTACGAGAAGTCGCTCGGCAACGTGGCGAAGATTGACCCTGGCTGGATATTGCCGAGCTTCAGCGACGCCATGGAGAAGCTGCAGGACAAATGGCGTGACGACGTCTACGTCGGCAAGCAAACCGTGGAAGGCGGTCTGCGCGCCCTGGCTCCCCAGCTGCAGGCGCTGCTGGACCGAGAAGACGCCAAGTACAAGGGCTAAAGCGACAGAACGACGCCGGGCCACAGCCGATGTTGATCGCGCGGCCGCCAGGGGCGATCGTGTCAAGAGAGTGAGGTGGGGCAACTATAGCTTCGATTGGCACGCCACTACAGACGACGCGCAGCGTTGATCGCGATCCCCGGCGGCTGAGCCTGCCGCTGGACCGCTGGCATACCCTTTCTTCGGCTGACAAGACGGCGGCCTTCGCCGACATGGATCGCGAGGTCGACGAGATCGGCATCGTCATCGTGGCCGGTGCGCTGACCGAGCAGCAGTGCGACGCGTTCATCACCATTATCGACTCGGAAATCGCCAGCTTCACCAACATCGAACGGCGGCTGCACGATTGGCCGGTGGGCAACGCCACCTATCGCGACACCAAAGGCTACAAGGTCTTCAACTTCCAGGCCCGCCATCCGGCAGCCATGGAGTTGGTCGCCTTCCCGTTGGTGGTCGATTATTTCCGCCGCTACCTCGGCGCCTCGATGGTGCTGCACAGCAGCGAAGGTGCCGTCATCCCGCCCGGCTGCGGGCGGGATTTCCCCCTCCACTACGACGGCTATGACCGCATCCCCGGCTATTTCCTTTCCATGAACGCCATCTTCTACCTGTGCGACGCCAACGCTGAGAACGGCGCCACCCGCTACATCCCCGGCACGCACAAGGAGTTCCTCAGCCGGCAGGAGGCGGCGCAACGGTCATGGAAGCACGCCGATGTCAAGAAGGGCGACCTCGTGCTCTTCAACCCCTACCTGTTTCACGCCGGCTCCGAGAACCGCTCCAACGCCAATCGTCCCACGATCATTAACTACTACCAGCGTGGCTACATCAAGCAGGGCTTCGACTATCCTCGCGCCATGAGCATCAGCGAGCAGCGCAAGCTGACGAAGGATCAGCGGACCCTGCTCGGCTTCGACCATCGCGTGCCCACGGATGTTAGCGAGCTGTACCTCCAGTACCGTGGAACGAATGCGCCGCTGGCCGATATGGATCCGTTCGGGCGGTGAGCCTCCGCCGCTGGCGCCGAGCTCAGTGCGCCCGTTCCAGGTCGCGCAACACCGCCTGTGCTGCGTTATGTCCCGGCTGGCCGCTGACCTCGCCGCCGGGATGCTGACCGGCGCCGCACAGGTAGAGGCCGCCGAGCGGCGTCCGGTAGTGGGCCAGCTCCGGCAGCGGCCGGTTCCAGAACAGGTGGTCGCCGGAATGCGCGACATGGGTGATGCAGCCGTCGGTCAGGCCCTCCTCCCCCTCCAGGTCGGTCGGGGTGCGCAGCCGGTAGTGGCGGATCGACTGGCGGAAATTCGGCGCGTAGGCCGTGATCTGATCGATCAGCCGCTGCGCCATCGGCTCGCGTGCCTCCTCCCAGCGTTGGTCGCGCAGATGAGACGGCGCCGGGTAGATGTAGCAGGAAACGGTGTGATAGCCGGGCTGCGTCAAGGACGGGTCCAGCGTCGAGGGGACGGCGACGTTGATGATCGGGGCGTGGGGGGGCCGCCGGGCGTCGATGTCCACCCAGATCGCGGCAAGGTGGGCCTCGCTCTCCTGCAGCGCCACCGCGCCCCGGCTGGGCAACTCCGGGTCGCCGTCCCAATCCTTCCAGCGCGGCAGCTCCGCCACCACCGCCAGCAGCTTCACGCAGCTCTCGCCCGTCGGCAGCGCCGCAACCCGCCGTCGAAAGCCCGCGTCGAGCTGGCCGGCCGGCACGAGCCGCAGGAAGGTACGCTTGGGATCGAGGTTGGAGAGCACGATATCGGCGCGCACCTCTTCCCCGCCCTCCAGCCGGACGCCGATGACGCGAGCCTGCTCGACCAGCAACTGCTCTACAGCGCGTCCGGTGTGGATCGTGGCGCCGCGCTCCCGCGCTACCTCGGCGATGGCATTGCTGAAGGCGCCGAGCCCGCCGCGGACGTAGCCATTCGGCGGCGCCTCGCCCGTCTCGTCATCCGGTGCGTTGATGGAGGCATAGGCCAGGGCCAGCGCCAGTGGGTTGCCACCGTCGCCGGCGAGCAAGACGGCGTAGCGGTCGCGCACTGCCGGCGTCGGCAGCCATTGGTCAAACAGCGTCTTCAGCCGGGTGGTGAGCGCAAGTTCCAGCGCCGCCTCGGCAGGCGTCCCGGCCACATCGGCGCGCACCTGCTCCAGGCTCGGCGGCTCCTGCAGCCGGAAGGGGGCGAAGACATGCCGGAGCGTGCGCGCGAAGTCTTCAAAGCGCCGGATGGCGGCGCGTTCCCCGGCCGACCAGCGGTGCGCGCGGTTGCGGGGGGAGTCCACAAACGCTGGGGCGATGTACGTGCCGTCGTCCCAGAAGCGAAAGCCGTTGGGACGATCGATGAACTCCACGCCGCGCTCCCGCAGCCCGAGCTCGCGGATGATCCTGGGATGGATGGCGTGGACCATGTGGGCGCAAGGCATGAACTTGAAGCCGGGCCACAGTTCCTGGGTCGTGGCTGCCCCGCCCACGAACGGTCGGCGCTCGAACAGCTGCACCGCCAGGCCCGCTCCGGCGAGATAGGCGGCGGCCACCAAGCCGTTATGCCCGCCCCCGACGACCACGACACCCGGCTGCATGCGGCCCTCCTTCGGACGCGCTGAGAAACAAGGAACGGCACATCCATGCCATTCGGCAGGCCGCTCATAGCCCTCGTGCGTCAATGCAACGGTTCATCATGATATCGTGCAGCGCCACACGCGATGTGCTTGGTTGATGTGGCGGGCGGCCTGCTGTAGTATTCCCGCGACGTGTTCGCGTTGCACGGAAGGTGAGGTAGCCCCATGGATGTGTTGACCTCGGAGCGACGGCTGGCGGTGGATGGCGGCACGCCGGTACGCGACGTCCGGGCGCGTCCCTGGCCGGCGTGGCCGGTGGGGACCGACGAGGATGTGGCGGCCGTTGCCGAAGTCATCAAGGGCGGCAAGTGGACGCGTTGGGGCGGCGATCGGGTGGTCGCGCTGGAGGCGCAGCTCCAGGAATATACCGGCGCCCGGCGGGCGGTGGCCGTATCCAGCGGCACCGCCGCCCTGGAGGTGGCACTCAAGGCCGTGGGCGTGCGCCCCGGCGACGAGGTTATCGTCCCGGCGTTCAGCTTCGTCGCCACGGCGACGGCCGTGCTCCAGGTCGGCGGCATCCCAGTCTTCGCCGACGTGCTGCCGGAGACGCACAACTTGGACCCGGACTCGGCCGCAGCGCTGGTGACCGGACGGACGCGGGCGATCGTGCCCGTTCACATCGCCGGCTTGCCGTGCGACATGGAGCGCATCCTGGCCGTGGCGCGACAGCACGACCTGCGCGTGGTGGAGGACGCCGCCCAGGCGATCGGGGGCGTCTGGCAGGGGCGCCATGTCGGCACCGTCGGCGATGCCGGCTGCTACTCCTTCCAGGCCAGCAAGAACCTGCCGGGAGGCGAAGGCGGGGCCGTGGTCACGGACGATGACCGTCTCGCCGACAAGGCGTTTGCCTTGATGCACATCGGCCGGGTGCCGGGCGCCGACTTCTACACGCATGACGTGTTGGGCTGGAACTACCGACTGACGGAGTTCCAGGCAGCCCTTTTGCTCTCCCAGTTCCGGCGGTATCCGGCGCTCCAGCAGCGCCGACAGGACAACGCCCAATTCCTACGGGATGCGCTTCAGGACCTTCCGGGCGTCATTCCGGCCCGGGAGGACCCGTTCGTCTCCGCGCATGGCGTGCACGGCTATGCCTGCCGCTACGTCGCCGCCCGGTTCGCGCCCGGGCGGCGCTTCCCTCGCGCGGCGTTCCTCCGGGCGTTGCGCGCCGAGGGTATTCCCTGTGGCGTGGGTTACGACCATCCCTTGTACAAGAATCCGCTCTTCGCGGACGCCAAGGAGGCGATGCGCGACGACTGCCCCTTTGCTTGCGGCCACGCCGCCGCCCTCGCCGTCGACTATTCTCGGGTCCACTTACCCAACGTGGAACGGCTGTGCGCCGAGGAAACGCTCTGGTTCCCGCAGCCGGTGTTCCTCGGCAGTCGCGAGGATATGCAGGACATCGTTGACGCGCTCGCGAAGGTCCGAGAATATGCCGCGAGGATCAGCGACTGATGGTCCGCCGCAGTGTCCGGAAAGGAGTACCGCTGCTATGCGCCCGTATACACACCAGGCGATGAGCCGGCGGTCTCTGCTGGTACGGGCGGGCACCGGGGCAGCCGGGGTCGGCTACGGCCTGCTGCTCGCCGCCTGCGGTCAGGCGGCGACGATCACCTCGCAGACAAGCGCCTCGGCGCCGGCCGCCACGTCAGCGACGACGGCGAGCGCCGCCTCGGCCGTCAACATCACGGCCGCGTCCTCCGGCGCGGCGACCTCGGCGGCCTCGGCGTCTCCGAGTACAGTGGCGTCGGCCGCTTCCACCGCGACGGCGGCGCCGACCACCGCATCGTCCACGGCTGCGGCGTCCGTAACGGCGGCGCCGACCGCGGCCGCCGTCGGCGTCGGGAACAAGGCCGCCGTCACGCTGCAGTACTACACCAGCCTCAACGCCCGCCAGCAGCAGACCTACCAGCCGACGGTGATCCAGCCGTTCCTCACGGCCAACCCTACCCTGAAAGTGGAGACGGTCCCCGCCAGCAGCGACTTCTACGTGAAGCTGAAGACGTTGGTCGCCTCCGGCACGCCGCCGGACGTGGTCTGGGAGGCCTACCCCGAGGCCTACCTCGGCAAGCTGATCACCGACGTCACCAGCTACGTGGCGCGGGACAAGCTCGACATGTCGGTGTATCCGAAGTACGCCATGGACTTCGACGGCATGTGGCAGGGTAAGGTGCTGGGCCTGCCCAACCAGAGCGGCGGCAGTTGGCCGATCGTGCCCTACAACCACGACCTCTTCGCCAAAGTCGGCCTTCCCGACCCGCCGGACCATTGGGGCGACCCCGCCTGGAGCTACGACAACTTCGTGGCGGCCTGCCAGAAGCTGACGCAGACCAAGCCGGACGGCACTCCCCAGTCCTACGCCATCAACGACTTCGGCCTCGGCATCTCCATCCTCTATTGGGGCCTGCGCTACGGCGGCCAGTGGCTCAGCGACGACTACACGACGATCACCTGCGACAGCGCCGAGATGATCACCGGATTGCAGCAGCTCTTCGACCTCCACCTCAAATACAAGGTCATGCCCAAGCCCGGTGAACTGAAGACGGTGTTCGGCGACAGCAACGCGCTGAACCTGGTGAAGAACGGCAATCTGGCGATGGCGATCGTCGCCGGCGGCGGCACCTTCCCCGTCGCCCAGTTCGACCAGGCCGGCGCCAGTATCGCCTTCGGCGCCCATCCGACGTTCCCGAAGTCGAGCGGCTCCTACCAGGACATGGACCCCAACGGTCTGGCCGTCGGGACGAAGCACCCGGACGAGAGTTGGACCTTCATCCGCTACCAGGCGGAGACGCCGAACTGGGCCATCTCCCGGGGCAACCTCCCCGCCCGCCAGGACCAGGTCGCGGCCTGGCAGGCGGCCCTCTACGGCGACGTGGCGGCAAAGGCCCGGGTGAACGTCTACGGCGCCTCCCTCGCCAACTCGGCGCAACTCGACCCGATCGGTCACCTGTCGAACTGGCGCGACCTCTATACGCAACTGATCTCCCCCCAGTTCGACAAGGTCTGGGCTGGGCAGACGACGGTGACGGACGTGCTCCACTCCCTGAAGCCGCAGCTCCAGTCGCAGGTGGCGAAAGGCATGCCGGCGTGACCCTCCGCGGGCGACAGCTCGTCGTCACCGCCCCCCGCGCCATCGGCTTCGAGCCGGTCACGATCGACCCGGCGGCGCTCGCCCCGCGCGAGCTGCTGCTCGGGATGGAGTACAGCGTCGTCAGCCCCGGCACGGAGCTCGCCTTCTATACCGGCGTCCAGCGCGAGATGGCCGCCCGGGAGGGGATGGCGTTCCGCTATCCCACCGGCGTCGGCTACGCCGGCGTGGGGCGGATCCTCGCCAAGGGGAGCGACGTGCCGGACGGCGAATACCGGCTGGGCGACCGCCTGCTGGCCCAGCCCCGGCACGCCTCGCTCGCCCGGGTGCGGGCCGACCAGCTGCTGCTGAGGGTCCCCGACGCCGTGCCGCCCCACCTGGCCGGCTTTGCCCGGCTGGCAGCGATCTCGGCGACCGCCTTGCGCGTGTCCGCCGGCCAGGCCGGCGACTGGGTGGCCGTCTACGGCCTGGGCCTGATCGGCAACTTCGTCGCCCAGCTCTTCGCCCTCGCCGGCTGCCGCGTCATCGGGCTGGAACTGTCGGCGCGCCGTCGCGCCATCGCCCGGGCTTGCGGCCTCGCCCACACGATCGACCCGGCCGCCGACGATCCGGTCGCTGCGGTGGCGGCCATCGCCGGC
>JAICXR010000419.1 GCA_025980355.1 Chloroflexota bacterium
CAAACGAGCGAGGGGCCGGAGCACACCAAGGCGGTCATGTGCCGGACCAAGGATTTCAAGTACGTCCGCCGCCTGGACGAGTCCGACGAGCTCTACGACCTGCGCAGCGACCCGGACGAACTGCTCAACCGCATCGCCGACCCCGCCCTGGCCGGACAACTGGCGCAGTTGAAGGATCGCCTGCTCACCTTTTATGTTGAGACGTCCGACGTCGTGCCGATCAACGGAAAAGGGTTCGGCGAGGGGTAGCGGGGGAGTGGCGGCCGGCCTTGGCTCGTGCCACGGCCCGTTCCCCCGGACAGCGTTGCTGCCTGCCAATTGCCGGTATGATGCTCACGGAGGATCACCTATGGTGGCGCAGGAGCAGGCCGGGCCGTTCTGGACCGTCGAACAGTATCTCAGCATGGAACGCTGCAGCAACGTCAAGCACGAATACCACCGCGGCCAGGTCTACGCGATGGCGGGCGGGTCACAAGCCCATAGCCAGATCGCGGTTAATGTTTGCTCGCTCCTACGGGCCAGTGTCCGGGGCAGCGGCTGTCGCGCCCTCAACTCGGACATCAAGATTCGCCAGTCGCTGGAAGACTACGTGTACGCCGACGCGGTGGTGACCTGTGACGAGCGTGACATGGCCCCCGGTCAGGATTGGATTGATTTCCCGGAACTCGTGGTCGAGGTGCTGTCGAAATCTACCGCACAGCACGATCGTGGGGACAAGTTCGACGGGTATCGGCAGATCGTCAGCCTGCGTGAGTACGTGCTCATCGACTATCGGAGGCGTGCGATCGCGGTCTGGCGTCGCGACGATGCTGGCGCCTGGACAGACGTTACCTACGGCCCGGACGGCGACATCACCCTGACGAGCCTGGACCTAACGCTGCCGGTGGACCTGATTTACGAGGATAGCGGCCTCTAGACGTCGTCCGCGCTGCTGCCTACACTCCTGCGATGTGACCAGCGCAAGGGGCCTATGAAAATCACCGACATCCGCACCGCCGAAGTGTACGGCCATGGCTACTCCACCTACGTGCGCGTCTACACCGACGAGGGGCTGACCGGCACCGGCGAGTGCATCCATGGCGGGGCTGGCTGCCCGGCGCTGATCCGCGACCTCAAGCACCTGGTGATCGGCGAGAACCCCTTGAACGTGGACATGCTCTTTGAGAAGATGCGTCGCGCCCATGTCTTCGATGGCGCTTTGGCCGGCAACATGGTCACCGCCATGACCGGCATCGAGATCGCCCTCTGGGATCTCACCGGAAAGGCGCTCGGCGTGCCCATCTACCAATTGCTGGGCGGCAAGTTCCGCGACCGCGTCCGCCTCTATTGCGACAGTCACGCCGGGCGCGACGCCTCGCCCGAATCGTACGCCCAGCGCGCCAGGGAGGTCGTCGCCCTCGGCTTCGGCGCGCTCAAGTTCGACGTCGACGACGCCCGTAGTCGCTACCGCAGCGATCGCTGGAACTGGACGGCGCCGCCCGGCGAGGTCGCCCAGATGGTGGAGCGCGTTGCCGCCGTGCGCGAGGCCATCGGCCCGGAAGTTGAGCTGGCGATCGACATGCACGGGCGCTACGACACGCAGAGCGGCATCCGGGTGGCCCAGGCGATGGCCCCTTTTGCCTTGATGTGGTTGGAGGAGCCGGTGCCGCCGGAGAACGTGGCCGCCATGCGCGAAGTCAAGCGGAATTCGCCGGTGCCGATCTGCGCCGGGGAGAACCTTTACCTGCGCTGGGGCTTCCGCGACCTGCTGGAACAACAAGCGGTCGACATCATCATGCCGGACATCCCGAAGTGCGGCGGCCTCTCCGAGTGCCGTAAGATCGCTACCATGGCCGAGACCTACTACATCCCGCTCGCGCCGCACAACGTCTGCGGCCCGCTCGGCACCATGGCCAGCGCCCACGTCTGCGCCAGCATCCCCAACTTCCAGGTGCTGGAGTGGCACTGGGTCGACCGCCCGCACTGGCACGACCTGGTGACGGTCGACCAGCCGGTGATCCAGGACAGCGCGGTCGTGCTGACCGACAAGCCGGGCATCGGCGTCGAGCTGAACGAGGAGGGCGTGCGCCGGCATCTGCGCCCCGGCACCGAGCTGTTCGCCGCCGATTGAGGGCCATCAGCAATCGTGCAGCCACATCCTGCCAACCACCGAAGGAGCGCCACGTGACCGCCGACCAGCAGATCATCGAACAACTGCGCCAGTGCTCGGTGGCCACCATCACCCACTGGCTCTTCGGCAAAGGCTACCAGCACGTCTTCATGCGCGGGCTGACTTGCCTGCGGGAAGACCTGCGCCTGGTGGGCCGGGCGCGCACCGTCCGCTTCGTGCCGGTGCGCCCGGACCTGGCCGACCTCTTCCCGGACCGCGAGGAGAATCCGCACCGCAAGGCGGTCGAGCACATCAACGGCGGGGAGGTGCTGGTGGTGGACGCCCATGGCAGCGCCGAAGGCGGCATCTTCGGCGACATCATGAGCGCCCGGCTGGAGGCGCGGGGGGCGGCCGGGCTCGTCGTCGACGGCGGACTGCGCGACGTCTGGCAGATCAAAGAGCTGGCGCTGCCGACCTATGTGCGCCACGTCCACGCCGGCGCGGTGAGCCGCGCCGTCTCGGCCGTGGAGATGGACGGCGTCGTCAGTTGCGCCGGCGTCGCGGTGCGCCCAGGCGACTACCTCATCGGCGATCCCGACGGCGTGGTGGTGATTCCCGTTCCGATGGTGGAAGAGGCGATTGCCCACGCGCTGCCCCATGACCAACTGGAGGTCTTCATCCGCGCCCGCGTCCGGGCCGGGGCGCCGCTCCTGGGCAACTACCCGCCGACGGAGGAGGTTCGCGCCGCGTACGCGGCGCGGCGGATCGGGGAGTGAACGGCATACCATTCTGACCATCGAAAGGACATTACCGATGTCGAATACAGGACAGGTGGCGCTGGAGGCGCAACTGTCGGCTCGCACGAACGAAATCTTGCTCGGCCGCGTTGCTCTGGTCACCGGCTCTTCCCGTGGTATCGGACGGGCCATCGCCGTGCGGCTGGCTCAGGCTGGGGCGGATGTGGTGATTAACCACCGCGACTCCGTCCAGGAGGCGGAGAAGGTGGCGGAGCGCGTGCGCGGCCTCGGCCGCCGGGCGCTTATTGTCCAGGCCGATGTCGCCCAGCCGGCTGATGTGGACCGCCTGGTGCGGGCGAGCCTGGAGGAGTTCGGCCAGGTCGATATCCTCGTCAATAACGCCGCCGTCTTGAGGATCGCCAACTTCTTTGACATTACACCGGAGGAGTTTGACCGTGTCCTGGCGGTGAACGTGCGTGGCGTGCATCTGTGTTGCCG
>JAICXR010000221.1 GCA_025980355.1 Chloroflexota bacterium
GGCATCGCCGCCTTGACAGCCCGGACCGGCTGCGCGGTCTGGGCACACCGCGGCCTGGTCGATATCCTGGAGCATCCCGACGCTTACTGCATGCCGGGCATTGACCCGACGGTGATCCCCGTCGATCGCGTCCTCGACGAAGACGAACACTTCACCTGGGAGGGGTTCACGCTCAGCGCCTACGATTTCCCCGGCCAGGCGATCCACCATAGCGCCCTGCTGGTCGAACGGGGCGGCACAACACTCCTGATTACCGGCGACTCCTTCACGCCCGGCGGGCTGGACGACTATTGCAGCCACAACCGCAACTTGCTGGGCGCCGGACGGGGCTACGAGCGCTGCCTCGACCTGCTGGAGCAGTTGCAGCCCGACCTACTGGTCAATATGCACGTCGTGCCGCCCTTCGTCTTGCCGCCGACGTTTCTGACCGAGGCCCGGGCGGCGCTGCGCGAACGCGAGCGCCTGCTCCAGCGCCTGCTGCCCTGGGAACATCCGAACTTCGGCCTCGATCCGCAATGGATTCGCGCTTATCCCTACCGACAAATAGTGGCCGCGGGATCGCGCGGTGACGTCGCCTTGCAATGCAACAACTACGCTGAGTCGGCCTTGCACGTCGACGCGACAGTGACGGCCCCGCCCGGCTGGACCGTACAGCAGCCCCCCAGCATCCAGATCGCGCCGGGGACCGATGGGGCGCTGGTCGCCGGCTTTGTGGCGCCGCCTGGCACTCCTGCCGGTCGCTACATCCTGACGGTGGATGTCGCTATCGATGGCCGCCCCCTTGGCGCCTGGGTAGAAGCGTTGGTGGACATCGGAGGCGGCTGAAGGACGAGATCATCGAGAGAAGGGGCTGGACGTGGAGTACGTCAATTTCGGGACCGCCGGGATCAAGGTGTCCCGCCTGGCGCTGGGGCTGGGCCTCCGGGGACAGCGCGACGAGGCGGCGGCGGAGCGCCTGATCAACACCGCGCTGGACCACGGCATCAACCTGATCGATTGCGCCAACGTCTACGGGCTGATGGACGACCGGGCCTACGCCGGCCGAGCAGAGACGATATTGGGCCGCGCCATCAAGGGACGGCGCGACGACGTGGTGATCACTTCCAAGGTCTGCAGCGCCATCGGCAAAGGCCCCAACGACAGTGGCGGCTCCCGCTACCACATCATGCGCGAAATAGAACGGTCGTTGCAGCGCCTTGCCACCGACCGGATCGACGTGTACCTGCTGCACTTCTTTGATCCGGGAACGCCGCTGGAGGAGCAATTGCGGGCGCTGGACGACCTGGTGGGACAGGGCAAGGTCCGCTACGTCGGCGTCTGCAACTACGCCGCCTGGCAGGTCTGCCAGGCCCTCTGGCTGCAAACGCGGAACAACGCCAACCCGCTGATCACGGTGCAGAACCCCTATAGCCTGCTCAATCGGGACCTGGAACGGGAGATGTTCCCGCTCGTGCGCGCCTTCGGCGTCGGCGTGATGGCCTACGCGCCCCTGGGGACCGGTCTCCTCAGCGGCACCTACCAGCCCGGCGAGGCGCCGCCGCCGGACACCCTCTGGGGTGGCAGGCGGCGCAACCAGTACGAGCGGACGCTACGCGGCACGGCGGCCGACGTGGCGATCGCCGTGCGGCAGGTCGCCGAACGCTCCGGGGCGACGGTCGCCCAGGTCGCCTTGCGCTGGGTGCTCTCCCATCCCGAAGTGACGGTGGCAATCTCCGGCGCCGATACCGCCGACCAGATCGCGGAAAATGTCGGCGCCCTGGACATCACCATCACCCCTGACGACCTGACCCGGCTCAGCCAGGTCTCGGCCGGCCTCGATCTGCGTCTCGACTGAGATAAGCGGCGATGAACGGGCCCAGGCCGGCGTCGCCCGATGGCCACGGCAGGTGAGGAGCCAGGCACTCCTGACGGCCTCGGCTGTGACGCAACGCGCACCTCCAGCTACGGCCCCCACCGCGAGCGGCGAACCTATCCGGCCGCGGCGTCGAAGAACGCCTCGTCCACTTCCACGCCGAGCCCAGGCAGGTCCGGCAACCGCAAGCAACCGCTGTCGTCGATGGTGAGCGGCACGCGCAGCGGCGCTTGCAAGGTCTCGGGGATCAAGATCGGCGGGTCGTGCGGATACTCTACCAGCGGGCAGTTGGCCACCGTGGCCATCGCCTGCAGCGTCGCCGGGAGCGCCAGGGGCGAGTTGCCGCCACCGGTGACGTGGGGGATGATCTCCCGCCCGAAGCAATCCGCCCAGGCCGCCGCCAGGCGCAAGCCCGTGATGCCGAAGTTCCCGCCCAGGATCACGTCCGGCTGGATCACGTCGTAAGCGCCGCGCGCCAGGTGCTCCCGGAAGTCGAATACCGTCGGTGTATGCTCCCCTCCGGCGATGCGCACGTCAACCGTATCGGCGATCATCGCCAGCCCTTCCAGGTCCTGGCGCGGCAGCGGCTCCTCCAGGTAGTAGACGCCGAGCTCGTCCAGGCGTCTGGCGACGCGGAGCGCCGTCGCCCGCGACCAGAAGGCGTAGCCCGGGGCGGCGTTGTTCTGGTTGGCATCGGTCAGCACTTGCACCTGGCCGCCTACCGCCTTGCACACCGCCTCGACCACGGCCAGGTCATCTTCCGGGTCTGCGCGGTGCAGGCGGATCTTCACCGCCCGGAACCCGGCGTCGGCCAGCGCCAGCACCTGCTCGACGTGCGCTTCCTTCGGGCGGAGGCGGCTGGTGGCGGCGTAGACGGGCAGCCGATCCTGGCCCCCGCCGAGCAGCCGATAGACCGGCAGGTTGGCCGCCTTGCCGAGGATGTCCCAGAGCGCGATCTCCAGCCCGGCGGCGTTGCGACCGGCATTACCGGCCCGCCGCCCGCCCATGTTGCGCTCCCAGAAGGTGTGGACGTCCCCGGCGTCCACGCCCAGCGCGAGCGCCGGATCGGCGCCGGTGTCCGGGCCGTAGCCCACGATGCCGTCGGCGGTGCCCAGGCGATAGCAGGCGTAGGAGAGCGCCGTCACCGGCGTGGCCAGCGGCCCGTTCCAGGCAGCTTGCCAGGGCAGCGCCAGCGGCACAGGCGCCTTGCTGCGCAGCCGTTCGGCGCGCGTGATCTGCAGTCCCTTCGCCGCCATCGCCCCTCCCTTTGCTCGTGCGTCGTCGTTGCCGAGCCTACTATACTGGAGCGCATGCAAGCGGCTGAGGCTCTTGATGAATCGATCAAGCGTCCAAGCGCGCGACGCGGGACCGCGGCTCAGGGAGCGGGCTGCGCATGCAGAAGGATACCTCGGCCCGATCGTCGGGTTCATCACCCGCCGCCCGCAGGGACGGCGGTCAGGTCGTGTACACTCCTCACCCGGGCCGCCTAATTCGGTAGAGGCTGGCAAGGCAGCGGAGGAATTCACGATGGTTCGACTCGGTTTTATCGGCTGTGACACCAGCCACGTGGTGCAGTTCAGCCGGCGCATCAATAAGCGGGGCATCGACGAAGAGCAATGGGTCGACGGCGCCTCCGTCGTGCTGGCCTGCCCACAGCCCTCGGCCGTCATCGAGCAGGCGCAGATCGATCGCTACATGACCACGCTCCGCGACGAGGGCGTCGCGGTGGTGGAGCGGCCGGAGGAGTTGCTGGGGCAGGTGGACGGCGTGCTGGTGGAGTCCAACGACGGCGGTCTGCACCGGGAGCAGGCGTTGCCGTTCCTGGAAGCCGGCCTGCCCGTGTATGTGGACAAGCCGTTCGCGACGTCTGTTGCCGATGCGAAGGCCATGCTCGATGCCGCCCGCCGCAAGGGTGTGCCGATCATGTCCGCCTCCTCGCTGCGCTACGCGCAGGAAGTGCAGCAATTCCAGGCCCAGGCGGCGACCAATGGGCCGACCCTCGGCGCCCAGACCTACAGCCCGGCCTCGCTGCACCCCCGCAATCCCGGCCTCTTCCACTACGGCGTGCACGGCGTCGAGATGCTCTACGCGCTGATGGGACCGGGCTGTGCTTCCGTGCGCTGCATCTTCCAGGAGGGCGCGGAGGTGGTGGTCGGCACCTGGAAAGATGGTCGCCTGGGCGTGGTGCGCGGCACTCGGCAGGGTCCCGGCGCCTACGGCTTTACCGCCTTCTGTCAGAAAAGCGTCGTCACGACGCCGGTCGATGCCCGCTACATCTACCGGGAACTCGTCAAGCAGATCGTCGGGATGTTCACCGCAAAGACGATGCCGATCCCGGCCGACGAGCTGTTAGAGGTGGTGGCTTTCCAGGAGGCCGCTCTCCGCTCCAAAGAGGCCGGCGGAGATGAAGTCACGCTGTAGCGGGCAGCATCGTGGCTTAGGCAGAGCGGGCCTATCGTGAAGGCCGCCGGCAGAAAGTGCCGAACGGCGCACCCTCCAAGACAAAACGCACGGCCTGGTGTGCGCTACACTCTCATCCATTGGAGGACGGTCTATTGGACATAGCCGGTCTCGGCACCGAGGCTGCGGATTGGTCAGCCTGCCCCCGATCGGCCGAGTATTTGGCCTGACGACCGGTGGTCGAGCCCGTAATGTGGGAGGGGAAGACGATGAACAGGTTACGGCGATTCGGTGCTTCCGGGACGACGAGCCGGCGGGAGCTGCTCAGCCTGCTCGCCGCGGGCAGCGTCCTGCCGTTGCTTGCGGCCTGCGGGGGGGCCGGCATCGCCTCCGGCACGTCGGCGCTAAGTGTAGCCGGTTCGGCGTCGGCGTCGAGCGCGGCGACTAGCGCCGGCACCCCGGTGCGCGGCCAGGCGAGCAGCAGTGGCGCGTCCTCCGCGACGGCCGGCGCACCTTCGGCGACGGTTGCCCCGGCGGCGGCCGCGGGGAGCGGTGCGGCCCAGCTCCGCTTCGTCACCTGGGGTGGCGTCGATGAGACCAAGGTGCGCCAGACCTATACCGATCAGTTCAACAAGGACCACCAGAGCATCAAAGTCACCTTTGCGCCCCACCCTCAGGACTATTGGAATGCGTTGCAGTCGCAGATGGCCGGCGGCGAGGGGCCCGACGTGTACTACCTGGAGCCGGGGTATGTCGTCGAGCTGCAGTGCCGCAACGCCCTCCTCGCGCTTGATTCCTATATCCAGCGGGACAAGTTCGACCTCACCGACTTCTATCCCGACGCGATCAAGGAGTACACGATCGCCGGGAAGCTCTGGGCGCTGGCCCGCGACTTCGCCAACCAGGACATCGCCTACAACGTCGACCTGTTCAAGCAGAAAGGCGTGCCGCTGCCGCCCAAACAGTTCGACGCCGCCGGTTGGACGTATAACGATTTCCTCCTCGCCTGTCAGAAGCTGACCAGCGGCAGCGGCCCGACGAAGGTCTGGGGCTTCGGCGTGCCGACCGGGTTCCGTCCCTACATGGCCTACGTCTGGTCCAACGGCGGCGCCGTCGTATCCGGCGATGCGACCAAGCCGGCCGTCGACCAACCGAACACCGTCGAAGCGCTGCAATTCCTGGAGGACCTGATCGGCAAATACGAGGTCGCGCCCAAACCGGCAGACCTCAAGGGGACCAACCTGAACAACCTGTTCTTCAGTGGGCAGCTCGGCATGGTCACGGCGCTCCCGGCCGGGATCGCCCAGTTCCGGGCCGGCGTGAAGGGCTTCCAATGGGATGTCGCCCCGCCGCCGCTCGGTCCGCACGGGACGAAGCGGCAGGTCGGCGGCGGCGGCGCCGGCTTCGGCGTCTATGGCCAGACGAAATACCCCGACCAGTCCTGGCAGTTCATGCAGTGGATCACCGGCATCAAGGCTCAGGAGCAGGAAGTGGACGCCAACACCTCGATGGGGTCGCGGCTGTCGGTGGGCGCCTACTTCGTCAAGGTCAACCAGGGCAAAGACCCACAGAATGTGCAGATGTTCGTCGACGCCTCAAAGAACTTCCTGCATACCGACCCGCACGCGTCCAACTGGCTGGAGGTCCAAGCCATCCTCGGCAAAGAACTGAAGGGCATCTGGGATGCCAGCAAGCCGGCGAAGGACGCCGCCGCCGAGGCCGCCCGCCAGATGGCGCCGCTGCTCGGCCAGCCCTGCGGCACGTGACACGGCTCGGCGCAAAGAGGGTGAAGATGGACGCTGAGCGCGAGGACCCGACCGTCTTGCCGGGAACAGGTCCGGCCAGTCCAGCCGGCGATCGTGCTATGGCGATGGTCGCCGGGTTGCACCGGTTCCTAGATCGGGAGCTCGTGGCCGCCGATAACGCCGCACACGCGCCAGCAACGACCACGACTTCCCGTCCTTCCACCA
>JAICXR010000355.1 GCA_025980355.1 Chloroflexota bacterium
CGACGGCACCGTGATGATCCGCCCGTCGTCCAGAATGGTGTACAGGGTCTCCACACGGTCGAAGACCCAGGGCGCGGGCGCCCATTCTTCGAAGCCGTGCATCAGCGTGAAGCGGGAGAGATTGATGCCGAGCATGAGCACCCAGCCCTGGGCCTTAACGAGCCGGCCGTAGGGCGAATCCCGCGCGCAGGGCGTGCTGAACTGGGCATGGCCCGTCACGAATGCCGCCGCGCCGACGCCGATGGCGGTGACGCTATGCGTCGGGTGCTCGCTGCGGACAGCGTCCGGACGGTGCCGAAACGTCTCCGTGACCCGGCCGACGATCGAAGGGCTGAGCCGCACGTGGAAGACCGGCTGACGCGCGTTTACGGTCCCCCAGGTATGCGTCGGTACCACCACGAGGCCGGAGTCCCCCACGGCCTCCAGCAAGGCGTCGATGACGGTATCTGCGCCACCCTGGACATGGCCGAAGGCGGACAGGCTGGAGTGCACCAAGACGGCAGCGCCACGCGGAAGGCCGATGGCGGCCAAGCCCTCGACGATCGCGTCGCGCGTCACCGGCGGGCGATCATCGCCGGCCTGGAGTTCCCTGTCGAACATCGTCCATACCATCCATCGGGTCTCCGTCAATGGCATCACCTGCGCGGATCGGGTCAAGGGTAGCACGCCGTCCGGCCAGGACGGTCACCGGCGGCGACGATGCCCCGTGCCATCGGATAATAGCTGGGCAGAAGAGGGTCAGGACGGCTCGCCGCAGGCGAAGGAACGAGGTAGGTCGGTATGTTCGTCAGACAGGCCAAGGAGGTGGCGCGCCAGTGGGTCGGAGCGGAAGGGAGCCAGGCGCCGGGATTTCAGGGCGCCTACTTCGCCGGCTCAGCGAACTGGCTCGCCGATGACGCCGGGTTCCCGGCGACATCCGACCTGGACGTCAACCTGGTAGTGGACGGTCCGCTCCCCCCGCTGAAGCTCGGCAAGTTCATCTATCGCGGCGTGCTGCTCGAAGTGACGTACCTGCCGCGCAACGCGCTCCGCTCGCCGGAGGCGGTGCTGGGCAGCTACCACCTGGCCGGTGGGTTCCGGACCCGGAGCATCATCTCGGACCCCAGCGGGGCGTTGACGGCGCTGCGGGACGCGGTGGCTCGGGAGTACGCGCGGCGCCGCTGGGTGCGTACACGCTGCGAGCAGGCCGCGGACGGCGTGCGCAACTTTGCGCGGGCGCTGGACGAAGCCCGGCCCTTTCACGACCAGGTAAGCTCGTGTCTCTTCGCGGCGGGCGTTACCACCCACGTGCTGCTGGTGGCCGGGCTGAAGAACCCAACCGTGCGCCGACGGTATGTCGCCGCGCGCGAGCTCCTGGCGGAATACGGCCGGCTCGGTTTCCAGGAAGAGCTCCTGGCGCTGCTGGGCTGCGCAGACATGGATCGCAGGCGCGTCGAGCGGCATCTCGCCGCCATGGCCGAGGCCTTCGACGCCGCCAAGGTCGCGATCAGGACGCCCTACCGGTTCGGGTCGGACATCAGCGACAGCGCCCGCCCGATCGCGATCGACGGCAGCCGCGAGCTAATCGAGCGCGGCCTCCACCGCGAGGCGGTCTTCTGGATCGCCGCGACCTATTCCCGCTGCCGCACGATCTTTGCCGCCGACGCGCCGGAACTGATCGCGCGCTTCGATCCCCGCTATCGGGAGTTGCTCGCCGACCTCGGCCTCGGCTCCTTCGCCGATCGCCAGCGGCGCGGCGAGCAGATCGTCGCGCAGCTTCCGCGCGTCTGGGAGATCGCCGAGGCGATTATGGCCGCGAACCCGGCGATCGAAGACTGACCGCTCGCCGCACTCTCCCAGTTATGTCACTGGGTGGGTTCACGCGCCATCGGTCGTCACGAGACGGATCTTGGGCGGGGGGGTGAGATCGCCGCCCGCCGCGGGCGGCGTTCCGTTGGCGAGGGCGCCGATCGCCGCCATCGCCGTGTCGGTGAGGTCGGCCACGGCAACGCCCATGCAGACCGGCCGGAACGGCTGAAGGCAGACCACGCCCTGGCGCAGCTTGGCTAATGCTCCCCGGGGGTTGCCGCGTTGCCTATGGTAATAGCCGACGCCGACGAGCAGGATGCCCTGGTAGAGCGCGCGGATCGGGTCCGGCTCGCCGCGCCAGAGGGTCTCCAGCGTCTCGTGACAGTGCCAGAAATCGCCGGCGTTGAACTGGGCGATACCGGCGAGCAGCGCCGCCGGTGGCGGGTCGCCACACCGGGCGGACCGTTCCGGCGGCGACTTGGGGATCAGCGGCAGGCCGGTGCGCGGTGACCGGGGGATCAATGCAGTCCTCCCCCTCGCTCGCCTGTGCTATGCTCCTGCGGCTTGCGGCCGCTGGCCGCGATGGGAGCATAACGCAAGGCCGGCGCGGGGCAAAGCCGCGTTGGCATCGGCGCAACCGGGGGAGAGTACCAGTGAAGTTTGCAGTACGAGAGAACATGGCGCCGGGGAAAACGCTACGCGAGCGTTTCGAAAGCCTGGAGCGCCTCAAGATTCAGGGCATCGAGCTGACCGGGCTAAGTACGCTGGATCACCAGGACGAAGTCAAGGAACTGATCCAGCAAACCGGCGTCATTCCGTGCATCTGCTCCGGGCGGGGCGGCGCCATCCTGGACGCCCGTCGCGCCGAGCGCGATCTGTTCCTGGCGGAGCTGAAGCAGGCCCTGCAGGCGTGCGGCGCGTTCGGCGGTGTCGGCGTGATCGTCGTGCCGTTGCTGCCGGTCAAGATGCAGAACCGGCCGCGCATCTCCGACCTCTCGCCCTGGAAGACGAGCCTCCAACTGGAGAAAGAGCTCTTCGAGGCCCAGATGCGCGACATCGCGCCCGTCGCCGAAGCGGCCGGCGCCGCCGTCGTGATCGAGCCGTTGAATCGCTACGAGCAGTGGTGGCCGAACAAGGTCAGCGACGGCGCGGCGGTCTGCAAGGCCGTCGGGAGCAAGGGCATCATGACGATGGCCGACTTCTTCCACATGAATATCGAAGAGCCCCAGTTCGTCGACGCGGTCAAGGAGAACCTGCCGTATATCGCCCACGTCCACCTTGCCGACAGCCATCGCCGGCTGCCCGGCAGCGGCCATACCGATTTCCGGGCGGCGCTGCGCGCGCTGGCCGACGGCGGCTACGACGGCTACTACGGCTTCGAATGCGCGGTCGACGGCGACCCCTTCGAGGCGCTGCCAGCGGCCATGCGCTATGTCCAGCAGCAGGCGGGGAGCTAGCCCGACCCGCGCTCCTGTTTGAGCCGCGCGAGCTCGCGGCCGAAGATGCGGCGGAGGATGGCCACCGCCGAGGCATAGGTCGAGTCCATGCCGAAGTAGGAGAGCGTACGGGCGCCGAGGTTGTTGCCCCTACTAAACGGCGTGTCGGACGCGTAATGGAGGATGCCGACCTCGTACGGTGCGCCGAACAGGTTGACGACCTGGTCGACTGGATAGCGGTCGAGAAAGGTGTTTTCCGCCATGGCGTCCAGGAAGGGCCCGGCTTCCATCTCCACGACCGTGTAGCCGGCTTGGTAGAGTTCGTCCAGATAGCGATGGTTTTGCAGAAAGGTCCCGCGCACGGCGACCGCTTGCTGGCCGTCCAAGGCCGTGCCGAAGGCGAGAAACGGCGCGATGTCCTGGGCGATGAAGGCGTTGTTGACCATATAGGTGTTGCTGGAATGCTCGTCGAGGAAGGCGTTGGCGATCATCACGTCGCCAATCCGCCCGTTAAGCGTCGCCGCCTTGCCCATGACGTAGAGGCCCTGGAGCACGGTCGTGTGATAGGAGACCGTGTGCAACATCTGATAGGCGGCGTAGCCGAGGGGATAGTCGACGTTGATGATGAGCGCGTTACTCGCGCCGAGCCCTTCCAGTCCGGGGATGCGCAAGCGGCGGTCGATGCGGTCCAACTTGAGCTTGGCGATGTCGATCACCTGGGCGTCCACGGCCAGCGCCTGGGTCGCCCTAATGAAAGTAATCCCGCTTTCCCCTTCGGCGGCGGCGCGCGCCGCTTGGGCGTGGCGCTGGCCGGGATCGGCCAGGAAGTGGCGTTGCACGTAGTAGAGATAATTGTCGTAGATGCCGGGCGCCC
>JAICXR010000193.1 GCA_025980355.1 Chloroflexota bacterium
CACGCGGTAGGCGTAGACGGCGCCGCCCACTAGCAGCGCCGTCACCAGCGCCAGGAGCAGCGCCCGCCAGGGACCGCGGAAGGACCGCTCCTCCAGGAGTTCTTCGTCCAGCACCAATGCTTCCTCCGTATGCCGTCATACCCCGGCAATTGTGTGGGTGGGGTCATAAAGAAGTGATAAAGGAGCGGTCAGCTTCCGCTTTAGCCGGACCGTGCACGGTGCGGTATCCGTTACACCAGCGCCGGCTCACGGGCTGCGGCGCCGGCCGGCGCGGGCGGCAGCGTGAAGCGGAAGACGCTGCCCGTGCCGACGGTGCTCTCCGCCCAGACGCGACCGCCCTGCTGCTCGACGAGATGCTTGACGATGGCGAGGCCGAGGCCGCTGCCGCCGGTGGCCCGGTTGCGCGACGGATCGACCCGGTAGAAGCGCTCGAAGATGTTGGGCAAGTGCTCCGGCGCGATGCCGATGCCGGTATCCGCCACGCGCACCTCGACGGGGTCGCCGCCGACGGCGCTCAACGTCACGTGGCCGCCTTCCGGGGTATAGGCGATGGCGTTGTGCAGGAGGTTGCCGAGCATCTGGCCGACGCGCTCGGCATCCGCCAGCACCGGCGGCAGCGCCTCCGGCGTCTGCACGTCGACCTGCACGCCTTTCGCCCGGGCCTGAGGCGCGACGACGGCCGCCGCCTGGCGCAAGGCCGCGGCAAGATCGAGCGGCCGGCAGTCGAGGTGCAACTGGCCGGCCTCGGCCTGGGCCAGCTCTTGCAAGTCGCTCACCAGGCGGGTGAGCAGCAACGCCTCGTCCTGCAGGGAGCGGATCACCTCCGGCGTCGGGCGCAGGACGCCGTCCTGCACCGCTTCCAGGTAGCCGCGGATGTTGGTGAGCGGCGTGCGCAGGTCGTGCGCCACGTCGCCCAGCTTGGTGCGGCGCAGTTGCTCGGCGCGCGCCACGCTGTCGGCCATGGCGTTAAAGGCGCGGGCAAGCGCGCCCAGCTCGTCCTTCGTTCGGACCACAACGCGCTGGCTGAGGTCGCCTTGTTCCATCCTGCCGGCGGCGATGGTCAGGGCGTGGATCGGTCGCAAGATGCGGGAGGAGAGCAAGACGGTCAGCAGCACGGCCAGCGACCCGGCAAGGCCCCCAGCCAGGAGGAGCGAGCGGTTCACGGAGGTGATGAACTGGTCCCCCGATGGCGGGGGGCCGAGGGAGGGGCTCAACCAGATCTCGCCGGGGGCGGCATCCACGCGTAGCACGTCCCCTGACTCCTCGGCAGCCACGACGGGCGCCATCTCGCCCTCTTGCGCGTATACCACCAGGGTCTTTGCCGCCCCGGTGGATGTCGGCGTGGCGCCGGTCCGCTGCGCCGTCGCCACCTCGGCGCTGGACGAGCGGCCAAACCGCACCATGGAAGAGCCGATCTGCAGTACCCACCGGAAGACGCCCGGCGGCTCGGGATCGGCAGCCACGGGCGGCGCCACCAGGACCTGCCCGACCTGCTTGCCCTCGGAATCGGCGATCACCCGGCCCTTGCTGTCGACGTAGAGGATGTGCTGGCCGGTGGTTGCGGCCACATTTTTGACCAGCACGCGGACGGCGCCCGGGTCACTCTGATAGGAGGTCAGCAGCTTGGAAACGGCAAGCTGGTCGGCCTTGTTGGCGGTATCGACATACCGGGCAAAATGCTGTTGGGTGGTGGTGTTCCCGAACTGCGCGACGATGCCGATCGCCACGATCAGCACCAGCGAAAAGGTGACGAGCAGGCGGGTGCGCAGACTATGGAGCAGCATCATGGGCCACCTCAAACTTGTAGCCGACGCCGTAGACGGTGTGCAGGTATTCCGGGCGGTCCGGCCGGCGCTCGACCTTGCGGCGCAGGTTCATTAAGTGTACGTCGACCGTCCGCTCGCCGCCTTCGTAGGTAATACCAAATACCTTGTCGAGCAGTTGGGAGCGCGTGAAGACGCGACCGGGGGCGCGGGCGAGGACGGCGAGCAGGCGGAACTCCTTGGGCGTCAGGTAGACCGGCCGGCCCCGGACCTGGACCTCGTGGCGGCCGAAGTCGAGCCGGATCTCGCCCGCCTGCAGCTCCTCCGGTTGCTCCGCTAATTCTTGCGCGGTGCGGCGCAGCACGACGCGCACGCGCGCCACCAGCTCACGCGGGCTGAACGGCTTGACGATGTAGTCGTCGGCGCCGATATCGAGGCCCAATAGCTTGTCATCCTCGCCGGCGCGGGCGGTGAGCATGATGATCGGGATGGGCGTCTCGGCGCGCAGCACCCGGCAGACGTCGAGGCCGTCCACCTTGGGCAGCATGAGGTCGAGCACGACCAGATCGGGCCTGCCGCTCCGGGCCAGGTCGATCGCCTGTCGCCCATCGCGCGCGACGAGCACGCGATAGCGATCGCGCTGCAGGTACATCTGGATCAGGGCGACCGTCTTGGGGTCGTCCTCCGCGACGAGAATCGTCTGGGTCATCGGGCTGAGTGTAGCGACAAGCTGTCAAGAACTGATGTAGGACCGCGCCGCGCGGTCCAATGGCGCAGGCGCGTTCCGCCGTCGCGGCGCTATGGACAGCGCGCGGGTGTCCTGGTAGGATTTTTCAGATCCTATAAGAAGTCGCCCAGAACAGCTTCGGTACGTTCATAGCAGTGAGGAGCGCCCCGATGGTTACTGTGCCCCGGTCCTTCCAGCCCGCTCTGCCGCGCCGACACGCCCTCGGTCTGCTGGCGGCCTCGCTCGCCGCGGTGGCCGCCACCGCGGCCTGCGGCGGCACGGTCACGACGGCCCTGTCCACCTCAGCGAGCGCCGGAGCGGCGAGCGCGGCGGCAACGTCGGCCTCGCCGGCCACCACCGGAACGACGAGCGCCATTACGACCAGCGCCGTCGCCTCGGCGCAGCCCTCGACATCCAGCGCGGCGAGCGGCGCCGCGACGACCAGTGCGGCGGCCGCCGCCCCGGCCGGCACGACCACCGTCATCTGGTGGTTCAACGTCACCGGCACCGCCCAGCAAGCCTGGGAGCAGACGGTGAAGGAGTACCAGGCCCAGCACCCCGAGGTGAAGGTCACCCTCAATCCGCTCGACGGCCATACCACCGATCAGGAGACCAAGCTCCTCTCGGTCATCGCCGGAGGCAGCCAGGCGGACTTGATCTATATCCACCCGATTTACAATGCCGCCTTCGCCGTCAAAGGGATCATTGAGGCGCTCGAGCCGTACCTGGATCGGAGCAAGAGCACCTTCGATCTGAGCGACTTCTACCCCGGCACCATCGACTACTTCCGCTGGGTCGGCAAACTCTGGTCGCTTCCCAACTATTCCGGGCCGGGGGTCTACTACTACAACACCGACCTGCTCAAGCGTCAGGGGCTGGACGACCCCTGGGCGCTCTTCCAGAAGGGCCAGTGGACGATCGACGTGATGGACACCGACGGGACCAAAGTCACGACCGGCCAGGGCTCGTCCAAGATCTTCGCCCGGGACGACGTCTCCCACAGCATCCGCTTCCAGTCGCCCTGGATCCAGGGGTTCGGCGGCCAGGTCTGGAACGCCGATGCGACCAAGACGCTGATCGACGGCCCCGATGCCGTCAAAGCCTGGGACTACCTTGCCGGTCAGGTGACGAAGGGCTACGCCCCCGGTTCCGCCGATCTCAAAGGGCTCCCCAACGGGGTCCACAGCCTCTTCGCTGATGGCCGGCTGGCCTTCTACTTCGGCATCCGGAGCGACGCACCGGATTTGAAGGCCGTGCCCTTCGGCACCGTGCCGCTCTACAAGATGCCGGATGGCAAGTACTACAACCGCGACGGCCCGAACGGCCTCAGCATCACGCAGTCGAGCAAGGTCAAAGACGCCGCCTGGCAGTTCATGACGTTCGATCTGACGCGGGGCATGGAGCTGGCGATGGCGGTGGGCTTCTCGGCGCCGACCACGCGGACGCTCGCCAAGAACCCGATCTGGCTCAACCAGCTCATCCCCGGCGAGAACGCCGCCGCCTACGCCGCCGCCGCGGAGCAGGTGCAGGCGATCTTGTTGCCGGTGCAGACCGTCGAGATCGATAATGTCATCCAGGCCGCCTATACGAAGATCATCAAAGGTCAGGCCACCGCCCAGGCGGCAATGTCGGCGGTAGTCCCCCAAATCAACACGCTGTTGGCATCAAACGGGTAGTGGCGTGAAGGGACCGCCGGGATGCCTCGCTCAGTGCGCCGGGGAGGCGCGTGGCAGGACCGTGTAGCGCGCTGTAGTATGTGTGCGTCGTCGCGCACATCGTTGATGAACCAGAGAGGAGTGCCCCGATGTCCAAACACCAGGAACTCGCCGCGCTGAGCCGCCGCGGCCTGTTGCGGGCGGTCCCGATTCTCGCCGGCGTGGCGGGGGTGAGCCTGCTGGCCGCGTGCGGCGGGTCGGTGACGGGGGGAGCCAGCGCATCGACCGCCAGCCAGACCGCGGCCAGCGTCGCGGTGCCCACCGCCACCTCGTCCGCGTTGCCCGCATCGTCCGTAGCCACGAACGCCGTCACGACATCGGCGTCGCAGGTGGCGACAACGACCAGTGGCACGGCCGCCGCTACGGTCGCCTCTACGTCCGCCGCTACGACGCCGGCCACGAGCGCCTCGGCGCAGGCGGCCGGGAAGGGGGTGACGGTCGAGCTCATCTACGTGTCGGACCCCGGCGAGCAGCCGTTGCACCTGGCCTGGATGCAGCGTTTCCACGAGCTGAATCCGGACATCACCATCCAGGGCACGTTGCTGCCCGAGGACGACCAGCTGTATAGCAAGTTGCTGGCGATGGTCGCCGGCGGGACGCCGCCGGACCTCTCCTACATCCACCCCCGCGCGCTCGCCCAGTTCGCCGCCAAGAAGGTGATTATCCCCGTCGACCCGTTCGTCGCCCAGGACAAGACGGCGAACATCGACGACTTCTACAAGACGACGCTGGAGTACTATCTCTTCGGCGGCAAGTATTACGGCCTCCCCTATTACTCCGGCCCTTCCGTGACCTACTTCAACAAGACGCTCTTCACCAACGCGGGCGTCACCACGCCCGACGTCTATCAGCAGCAAGGGAAGTGGACCTGGCAGACGCTGGTCGACGTGGCCCAGAAACTGACGAACGCCACGAACAAGGTCTACGGCTACCACGGCACCGGGACCGACCTGCACTGGATCTGCGTGGCGATCTGGGGCAACGGCGGCCAGGTCTGGGACGACCAGATGACCAAGATGCTCGTCGACCAGCCGCCGGCGCTGGATGCGCTGCAGTTCGAGGCGGACATGTCGGCGAAGTACAAGATCATTGGGGGCGACTTGGCCAAGGGCACGGCGGCGCTGGACCATGGCATCCGGGGCGATGTCCCCGGCTTCAAGGACGTCCACTTCGACCTGGGGATGGCCCCCCTCCCCCAGGGCGCCAAGGGGCTCTTCTGCCGCAATGGCCCCAACTGCTTCCCAATCTATGCGGCGTCCAAGCATCAGCAAGAGGCCTGGAAGTACGCCAACTGGATCACCCAGCAGGAGGCGCAGGCCGTCAGCTTCAACTTGAAGCGCTCAGTGCCGGCGCGCCAGTCTGTGGCCAGTTCCGGGGAGTTCGAGAAGGCGCTCTACCCCTGGGAGAGCGCCGCCGTCTACCGGGACGCCATGGCCCACGTCGCCGGGATGCCCCTCCCCAGCACCTACATCGACATCGACAACGCGTTCAAGGCCGCCTTCAAGACGGCGCAGGCGGGGACGGCGTCGGTGGGTGATGCCTTGCAGTCGGCCATCCCCAAGATGAACGCGCTCCTGGCCCAGAAGGTCACAAGTTAAGGGCAAGCAGGGCGCCGTCGCACAGTACCGCACGATTTCGCGTAGGGACGGCCACGGGGGGCCGCCCCTACGGGCGCACCCCGACCCGGGTCCAGACTGATCTGTGGGACGCTTGGAACGATATACTGGGCGGCAAAGCGACGGTGACACCGGAAGTCGCTCCTGGGTGGGGTGGCCGTCACCATTGTGAATCCGTCGCCATAGCGAGGTAAGGGCAGGGGTATCTACGAGTATGGGCAAACCGACTGACGTCCGTCCGATTGGGGCGAGGCTCTATTTTCTCCCGATGCGGGCGCGCATTCCCGTCAAGTTCGGACCCGAAACCACACGCGATGTGACCTCCGCCCGGGTCTGCGTGCGTGTCGAAGACCGCCAGGGCGCCTCCGCCGAGGGCTGGGGGGAGACGCCTTTGAGCGTCTCCTGGGTCTGGCCGAGCAGCGTCCCGCTGGCGGAGCGAGAGCAGGCCTTGCAGGGGCTCTGTGCAGAGTTGACGAAGGCCTGGGCTCGCTTCGATGTCTGGGGCCACCCGCTGGAGGTCGGCCACGCCTTCCTGGAGCGCGAGCTGCCCCGTCTGCTCGATCAGGCCAACGCTCGCCGGGCCGGGCGCGAGGCGATGCCCTGGCTGGCGGCGCTGGTCTGTTGCTCCGCCTTCGACCTGGCGTTGCACGACGCCTACGGCGTGTTGCACGGCGTCCCGGTCTACAGCACCTACAACGCCCGCTACATGAACGCCGACCTGTCCGCCTACCTCGCGCCGGACGCCCAGGCCGTCGCCGCCGCACCGTCCTTCGCCGGGAAGTATCCCAAGGACTTC
>JAICXR010000299.1 GCA_025980355.1 Chloroflexota bacterium
ACGGACGCTGCCGTGAATACCGTTCGCTATGCCTGGCGCGCCGCGGTCGCACGTCTCACCGCCGCGGGCGTCGCCACGCCGGGGCTGGATGCGCGCGTTCTCGTGCGACACGTGCTCCGGTGCACGCCGACCGAACTCTTGCTGCGTCTGGACGAGCCATTGTCGGCCGAACAGGCGTCGGCCCTGACGTACCTGGTCGGACGGCGGGCCGCCGGCGAGCCGGTGGGCTATCTGACGGGCCGCAAGGAGTTCTATGGCGTCGAGTTCGCGGTAACGAGTGACGTGCTCATCCCCCGGCCCGAGACGGAGTTATTGGTGGAACGCGCCATCGACGCACTCGCGGCCGGCTCGCGGGTCGTCGACGTGGGTACGGGGTCCGGGGCGATCGCGGTGGCGGTCGCGCGACACCGACCGGACGTTCGGGTGCTGGCGGTCGATCGGTCGGCGGCCGCCGCGCGGGTGGCCCGGGATAACGTCCGGGCCCAAGGCGTGGAGGGTCGGGTGGGCGTTATCTGCGCCGATCTGCTCGCCGCCGTCCGATGGCCCCAGGACGGCGTTCTCGCGAACCTCCCCTATCTCACCAGCGACGAGCTGCCGGCGCTGAGTGCGGAGGTACGGTACGAACCATGCCTGGCGCTGGATGGCGGTGGTGACGGCCTGGACCTCTATCGCCGGCTTTTCGCCGACCTTGCGGCGCGCCAGCCAGCACCGGCACTGGTGCTTTGCGAAATCGCGCCGTTTCAAAGCGAAGCCATGCTCGCGCTGGCGTCAGCGGCGTTGCCACGCCATCGGGTCCGCGTATTGCCGGACCTGGCGGGCCGGGCCCGGCTGCTGGAAGCGCAGCGTCAAGCTTGACTGAAGCGGCCCGTTCCCCGGTCACCCGTCACGCATTGAGCTTCAACAGGGCGTCGATCTTGGCGTTGCCGGCGTCGATAGCCTCTTTGGCGGTCTGCGTCCCATTCCAGACGGGGGTGAGCATGTCCGTGATGGCGTTCAGGATGTCCGTCCAGTTGGCGACGATCGGGAAGCCGTGGGCATCGGCGAACTCATCGATGGCGATCTTGCGGTGATGCGGGTCGGTCGGGTTCAGCGTCGAGAACAGCGATTCCGCTACCGACTTGATCGCCGGAATTAACAGGTTGCTCTGGCCGAAGAGCGTGCATGCCTCGGTGCCGGAGAGGTATTTCACCCACTGCCAGGACTCCTGACCGTGCTTGGTGCCCGACCAGGCGGAGTGGGCCGACGTGGCGGAGGCCGTGACGTGCTTGCCGGCCGAATTGACCGGCATGTTGGAGAGGTCATAGTGCCAGGAAGGTTTGCTGTCGTTGATCGTGGCGCTCGTGAAGTAGCCGCTGAAGGCGATCGCGGCCTGGCCCTGGGTGAAAGAGCCGGCGTTCTTGTTCGCCGTCAACTCGGCAGCGGTCGGGGCGCTATGCGCCTTGTAGCGGAAGTCGGCCATGTACTGGATCGCCTCCACCACCGGCGCATTGGGAAAGAGCGACTTCAGGTTCTGGCGATCGACGATGTCAGAACCGTTCTCCAGGGCCATACTCGTGTACATCAACTGGCTGGTCACCGGGCCGCCGTACCCGAAGATCGGCGTCGCCGCCTGAAGGTCGGTCAACTGCTTGGCTTTGGCACTGAGATCGTCCCAGGTCCACTTGGCGTCTGGGTAGCTGATGCCCGCCTTGTCGAAGAGGTCCAGGCGATAGAACATGATGTCGGTCGCCAGCTCTCGTGGTAACGCCGTATGCTTGCCATCGAAGGCATAGTCCTGATAGGCGGCGGCATAGTAGTCGTCGAGCTTGATCGACTTATCCTGCGCCAGGTACGGGTCGAGCACCATGGGGACGCCCTTTTTATACAGGCCCGCCCCGATATAGGCGTGCGTCCAATAGGTATCGGGGCCGGAGCCGCCGGCAACCATCGTCGTCAACTGCTCCAGCACGCCAGCCGAGCCGCCCTTGGCGTTCCAAATGATATTGATCGTGATGTCCGGGTTCGCCTTGTGGAAGTTGTCGACCAGTGTGGTGTAGATCGTCTTTTCGATGGTCGCCCCCTGCCCAAGGTAGGTAAGCGTCACCCCGGCGCCGGAAGCGGCCGCCACGCTCGATGTCGCGGCCACGGTGGTCGTTGCCGCGTTGCTCGCGGTGGTGCTGGAGGCCGCCGACGCGGCACTGCTGGTCGCCACCGCACTGGAGGCGCCGGTCACTGCCGCCGTGGTGGCCGGGGCGGCCGACGTCGTCGCGGCGACACTGGCGGTGACGCTGCCGGACGTCCCAGAGACACCGGCCGCGCCGCCGCATGCGGCAAGCAACGAAGCGCCGGCCAGCAAGCCAAGGCTGCTGAGGAGGCGCCGACGGGTAACAGGCAAAGCCACAGTCTATCCCTTTCGAATAACAGCGTGAGTCCGTTGACAGCGCTGCTTATACAGCATGGCCGGAAAAGACGCAACTGACGCGCCCGCGCCGCGGCGCGGGCGCAATACTCCTTCCTTCGCGCGCCGGTCCTCCGATGGATGGGTACGGCCGCCCGTACAATGCCGGTATTCCTTCGTCATCTGGCAACGGAGCAGCATCGCATGGACCACCCGCCCACCGGGCCCCGCCACGAACTTACGCTCGCACAAGTCGGGGACGGCTATATCGCCCGTCTCAGCAGCGCCTACCCGATCGTCGCCCGGCTGGCGCCGGGGGAACGCGGCTGGGCCGTCAGCCTGGTCGGCGCCAGCTTCAACGCCCAGGCACAGGCGGTCGCCCAGGACCTCGCCGGCCTGGAGGAGGCAAAGCAGGCGGCGGCAATTGCGCTGGAGACGGTGCGGATCCTTGAGGAACGCGACGGCTACCGCTTCCGGCAACAGGAAGGCGGCGCCAATCGCTGGTACGCCGACCAGACGGCGCGGCGGGCATTACCCTGGAACGGCAAGCTCCCTGACCTCCGCGCCGGCCCCGCGCTGCCGGCCACCACGCTGGAATCGGTGCTGGGCTACCTTGACGCCACCTTCCCCCATCTGGTGAATCTCGGCCAGCACCGGCCGCACTACGACCCGGCACGGGGACGCACCACCGACCCGAATGAACACACGATCGAGGTTCTGGCGGCGCTCGATACGGGCGGGCTTTCCGCGGAAGACGCGTTTCTGGCCCGCCTTGCCGTCGTCTATCACGACGTGGGCAAGGGGCTCGACGCCTACGATCCGCGCCATCCGCTGGAGTCCGCCCGGCTCGCCGCCCCGTTGTTGCCGGGTTATGGCCTGGCGGCGGAGCAACAGGAGACCGTGCTCCTCCAGATTCGCGAGCACGACCTCCTCGGCGTGCTGAGCCGCGGTCGGATGACCGTCGCCGACGCCGTGCAACGCCTGCGCCTGGCGGAACGGCCGCGAAACCTTGCCCTGCACGTCGCCATCGCCACCGCCGACATCAGCGCCATCCGCGGGCTACGCTGGGTGGTCGACGAGGGGCGGATCGAACAGGCGCGGCGCGCGGTGGCGGCGGCCCTGGCGCGAGCGACGCCTTGAGGGCACGCGCCCGCTGTCGCTAAACGCCGACCCCCTCCGCCTATTCAGGGCGATATCCCCTTGACGCGCACGCCCCTTCATGGTACGAAATAACATCGTCGTTCATTCGTATTTCGGAAGGACGTAGCAATGCCAGAAGACGACCTACGAACAGAGGTCGCAGAGCTGCGCGAGCGCCTGACGCGGCTGGAGGATCGGGCATTCCCGCCGGGAGAGAGCAGTACCGATCTGGATAAGGTCGTGAACGAGCGCTTCGACCAGCTTCCGCCCGAGGCGCGCAAGCGGCCGATCGGCCAGATCAGGGCAACGTTCTATTTCCGCGCGGAAAGCAGTCAGTTGCGGGGCGATCCGGACGCCAATTTCGATGAGCTACTGGCTCTCCCCTCAGATTCCCTCGCCAAGAGCTTCGCCGGGTTGTCCCACCCGGCACGCATTGAAATTTTCAAGGCGCTGCTCGATGGTAAGAAGGATTCCAACAGCCTGCTCAAAGCCGCCGGGCTGAATACCACCGGCCAGCTCTACCACCACCTGCGGGAGATGGAAGAGGTCGGCCTGGTCGTCCGCCACGGGCGAAACCTCTGGGCGCTGGAGAATCTGCACGCCTTTGCCATGGGTCTGCTGGCCGCCAAAGCGCTGATGGACTGGCGCGGGGAAGGGAAAGGGGCACAGTAATGGCCATTGCCGCTGTTGAGGCCAGCGACCTGACGCGGATCTTTCGCAGGTCCGACGTGTACGGCCGCATCTCCCGTTTCGACGAATCGCCTGGCCTCATGCTCCAGAACCTCTACCTCAAGCTGCACGGCCAGGAGCGGCGGATTGAGCGGCGTGCCGTCGATGGCGTCACCTTCACGGTACCGGCCGGCGCCTTCGTTGGGCTACTCGGCCCGAACGGCAGCGGCAAGTCGACCCTCCTAAAGATGATTGCGGGGCTGATCGCGCCGAGTGCGGGCTGCCTGCGCGTGTTGGGCGCGGACGCCGCGACGGAACACAAGGCGCTGCTCAACCGCACCAACTTCATCCCCGGCGTCCTCACCGGCGGGGCCTGGGTCGACGGCAACCTGACGCCCCGCCGCAACCTACGCTTCGTGGCGGAGCTGTTCGGCCTGTCGCCGTCCGATGCCGATATCGACCGGGTACTGGGCGGGCTCGGCATGTCGGAGTGGGCCGACAGCCGCGTCGGGACGCTCTCCTCCGGCACCACGGCGAAGTTGCAACTGGCCTTCGGCTTGATGCGCCAGGCGCCGATCTACCTGCTGGACGAGCCGACCGAAGGCGTGGCGCCGGAGGTGGTGGCGGAAATCCGCCGCGTGTTGACCGACCTCAATCGCCAGGCCGGCGTGGCGATCGTCTATGCC
>JAICXR010000509.1 GCA_025980355.1 Chloroflexota bacterium
CAGCAGCTCCGGGGGAGAGTTGCTATGATGACGACCGGCAAGGCGGTCGAGCGGAAAGGCGCTGTGCGACGAGCATGATGAAGCTCAGTGTGATCTCCCTCAGTTTCAAGGGGGCATTTCAGGCCGGCGCGATGGACGTGTCGTCGTTTGCCGACCTCTGCCGGGAACTGGACGCCGACGGCATCGACTTCAACGCGCGGTCCATTGGTGAAGGGGCTGCTGCCTCGGACTCGTCGATCATCGCCTTGAAGGAGCGCTGCATTCGGCATGGCCTGGCGATCGCCTGCCTGAGCATCTCCAACAACTTCGGGAAACCGTCCGACCAGCTTCCCGCGGAGATCGCCATGACCAACCGCTGGATCGACCGGGCCTTGCTGCTCGGGGCGCCCCAGGTGCGCGTCTTCGCCGGCACGCCCAACAAGGGCGAGCCGCGCGAAGTCACCTGGCGGCGTTGCAGCGCGGCGCTGAAGGAGGTGGCCGATTACGGCCACGAGCAGGGCGTGCTGGTCTCACTCCAAAATCACAACCATGGCGCCCTCACCGAAACCGGCGACGATGTCCTCCGCTTCCTGCAGGAAGCGGGTCCCCATCTCAGCCACGTCTGGGACACCGGGCAGTACGTGGGGTCGCCGGGCGCGTCCGGCGCCGATGCCGCGGCCGGCGCCCAGGAAGTCCTCTATCGCAGCCTCCAGCAGACCGTAGGGCGGGCGACGCACGTACGCTGCAAGTTCTATCGCGTCACCACCGACGGCGAGGCCTGGCTGGACTATCCGCGCATCTTCGCCATGCTGCGCGAGGCCCGCTACAACGGCTTTTGCTCCATCGTCTACGAAGGCAAGGGCGACGAGTTGACGGATGTCCGTCAGGCGGTGACGTATCTGCGCTCGCTCATGCGCTGAGAACACCGTATGAACGGCGACGGGAGGCGTCGCATATCAAGGCGAATCGGGCAGAGGAAGGCAAAGCAGGCATGTATCTCGGCGAGCAGTTGAGCGACCTTTCCGACCGCAAACTGGCCTGGGCGGCGCAACTGGGGGTGGAGCATCTCGCGGTGCAGTCCGATGCCGCCGTGTCCAACCCGGACGGCACCTGGCGGGCCCAATCGATCAAGGATATCCAGCGACGGCTGGCGGACTTTGGCATGACCATGGACGTCTTCACGCTGGGTCTGGAATCCGTCTACATGACGCGCGCCCGCTTCCCCGGCATTATGCAAGCGTTGCCCAGCCGCGACGCGGAGCTCGCGGTGATCGCCCAACGGGTGCGGGAGGCGGGCGAGGCGGGCGTGCCGTGCCTGAAATATAACCTGAACTTCCTGGGCGTCCCGCGCACCGGCCGGGTGCGGGGCCGGGGCGGCGCCATGTACAGCCACTTCAACGTGGAGGAGTGGACGGACCATTCGCTGACCGAGGCCGGCCCGATCTCCGAGGAGCGGGCTTGGGAGGCGATCACCTACTTCCTGGAACGGATCGTGCCCGTGGCCGAATCGGCCGGCGTGCGCCTGGCCTGCCATCCCCACGACCCGGCGGTGCCGCACGACACCGGGCTGCGCGGCGTCCACTGCGTGCTAGGCAGCGTCGATGGCCTGAAGAAGTTCATCGCCATCGCCCCCAGCAAGGTGCACGGGCTGAACTTCTGCCAGGGGACCGTCGCCGAGATGTGCGTCAACCCGGCGACGGAGGTGCTGGAGGCGATCCGCTACTTCGGCGAACGCGACAAGATCTTCATGGTCCATTTCCGCAACATCACGGGCGGGTTCCTCAACTTCATCGAAGTCTATCCCGACAACGGCGACGTCGATTTCGTGCAGGCCATGCGCCTGTACAAGGAGCTCGGCTACCAGGGAATGTTCCTGCCCGACCACGTGCCGCAGTCCGAGGCCGACCCGGACGGCGAGCGCCAGCACTCCTTCTGCCTGGGCTACACGAAGGCGCTGATCCAGGCGGTGCAGGCGCTGCCGAGCTAACGCGCCGGTGTAACTCCGGCAATCTTCGTCTCCAGGAAGCGCTTGCCCAGCAAGAAGCCGTCCTCCCGACCGATGGAGCCATCTTCGTGCTCGATGGAGAGCGGTCCGTCGTATTTGATCGTCCGTAGGCGGCCGATGAAGGGCCCCCAGGCGATGTCGCCGGTGCCCGGGATGGTGTAGCGCCACCAGCCGCGCCCGAGCCAGCCGACGAGGCGACGCCGCCATTCCAATATCTCGCAGTCCTTGGCGTGGACGTAGAAGATACGGTCGGCGTAGCGGTTGACGCCGTCCAGGTAGTCCACGCCCTGCCAGATCAGGTGCGACGGGTCGTAGTTGAGCCCGAAGTTGGTGTTCGGCACCGCCTCGAACATGGCGTCGAAGGTGTCGAATCCTTGCAGGTTGGTGGCGTACCAGTTCTCCAGGGCGATCTTGATGCCTTTGCTGGCGGCGTACTCGGCAAGGGGGCCGTACACCGCCGCCGCATCCTCGTGGATCGTCTTCAGTTTGTCCTTACCCGGCAGCGCCATGCCGCCGAGGG
>JAICXR010000026.1 GCA_025980355.1 Chloroflexota bacterium
CCACGCGGCCTGCGCACGCGGCTGCACGCCGACGGCTCCGTGATCGACCAATAAGCACGTTGCCCGGCGACTGAAGTGGCGGGTAACCATGGCCAAGCCAGCCGTCGCAGGCTCCGCGCCGAGCCTTGGGAGTGATCTCAGTCCGCGCAGGCGGACTTCGCCGGGTGTTGCCCGCGACTTCAGTCGCCGGGAACGTTGCTGGCCCTGTGGTAGCATGCATTTTGTGCTGGTCATACGGTAGCAAGGTCGCTCTGAGCAAAATTGTTTTGGTTATTGATACCCATGTCCACCTAGATGCTGCCGCTTTTGCCGGCGATCTTGTCGCGGTTGTCGAACGCGCCGTGGCGGCCGGCGTGACCCAGATGATCAGCATCGGCACCGATCTGCTTTCGAGCCGCAAGGCGGTAGAATTCAGCGGGCGCTTTGCCGGCGTGTGGGCCAGCGTCGGCGTGCATCCGCACGAGGCCGCGCACTGCACCGACGCACTGGAGGAAGAGCTGACGGCGCTGGCGACCGACCCGCGGGTCGTGGCTATCGGGGAGACGGGCCTGGACTTCTACCGCAATCTGGCGCCGGCGGCGGCCCAGCATGAGGCCTTCCGTCGTCAGATCGCCCTGGCCCAACGTCTGGACCTGCCGCTCGTCATCCACTCCCGCAACGCGGACGGCGACGTGCTCGCCGCGCTGATCGCCGCCGACGCCCAACGGGTCGTCATGCACTGCTTCACGGGGGACCATGCCCTGGCGCGGCGCTGCCTGGCACGCGGCTGGTACTTGGCCTTCGGCGGCGCCGCGACCTATCCGCGCAACACCGAGTTGCGCGCCGTCGTCGCCGAAGTCCCCGGCGATCAACTGCTGTTCGAAACCGATGCCCCCTATCTGGCGCCGGTACCCCGTCGCGGCCGGCGTAACGAACCGGCCTGGCTGATGGATACCATCGCCGTCTGTGCGCAGGTCCGCGCCATGGCGCCGGAAGCCCTGGCGGAGCAGGCCGCGCGGAATGCGGCACAGGCGTTCGCCCGGCTGGCGTCCGGCCCGGTAGAGGGGGCCTGAGTTTCAGTGCCTACCTTGCTTTCCATCCTCGGCGTCAACCCGCTGGCGATGCGGATCGTCGCCGATACGCGCCTCGTCGATGCGGAATTAGAGCAACTGGCGCAGCGGGCCGCCGACCCCGACCTGCGCCGTGCCTTGCACCAGCTCTTCGCCAGCGGCGGCAAACGCCTGCGTCCGGCGCTCGTCCTGCTCGCCGCCCACTGGGGTGCCTACGATCGGGGACGGGCGGTCGTCGCCGGCGCCGCCATGGAGATGATCCACGCCGCCAGCCTGATTCACGACGACATCATCGACGAAGCGGCCATGCGGCGCGGCCGCCCGACGACGAACAGCCTCTACGGCTCGAAAGTCGCGGTCCTCGGCGGCGATTACCTCTTCGCCGCCGCCGCCGGCGCCGTCGCCTCCTTGAACGACGTCAGCCTGATGGCGTCGACGGCCAGCACGATTATGTCGCTCTGCGCCGGGGAGATCAATCAATCCGCCCACGCCTTCGACTGGCAGATCAGCGAGGCCGACTACTTCGGCTACCTGGAGCAGAAGACGGCGAGCCTGACTTTGCTCTGTTGCCGGGCGGGCGCCATGGTCGCCCAGGCGTCGGAACACGTCGTGGAAGTGCTCTCCGAGATCGGGCGCAACCTGGGGATGGCCTTCCAGATCGTCGACGACGTGTTGGACCTGACCTCCGCGCCGGAGGAGCTCGGCAAGCCGACGGGGCACGACCTCCTGGAAGGCATGCTCACCCTGCCGGTGATCCACCTCCTGCAAGGGCCGGAAGGGGGCGACTTCCGCAAGCAGTTACACCAGGGCCAGGCGCCGGACGAGCAGACCATCCGCTGCATCGTCCAGGCGGTACGCGCCAACGGCAGTATCGACTACGCCTATACCGTCGCCCGCCGTTACATGCGCGAAGTGGAGCGGCTGGTGGCCGGCCTCGGCAACAGCGACGCCGGCAAGACGCTAGTCCAGGTCATGCACTACGCGGTGGAGCGCCGCAGCTAAAGGGACCATCCTCCTACCCGCAACCGCCAACGGTCGTCCACGGTCTACGCTGCTACCAGCAGTCGGGGACCAGCGGCAGGGGGAGTGGACGTGGCGGTCGTCGCTCCCACGCCGGAAGTGGCCTTGCTCGACGGACGTTATCAATTAATCCGCCAGCTCAGCGGTCCGCCGCGGGCGCCGCTGATGGTCGCGTCGGACTTGCAGACCGGACGGGTGGTCTGTATCCGGCTGCAACGGTTCAGCACCGCCACGGCCAGCCTGGCCGCGGTGCCCCTGTTGACCCGCGACGAGCCTGTGGCCGGCGACGGTCCCCTGCTGCCCTACGACTTTGGCGTCGACGACGGTACCGCCTACCTCGTCCGCGACTTCGTTACCGCGACGAGCCTGCAGCAACTGCTGGCCGGGCCGGAGAGTCCGACGCCGTTGGAAATCCTCGCCCTTCTTCGCCGCGCCGGCCAGGCACTGATCACGGCGGCGGAGCAGGGATTTCGGCACCCGGGGCTGGCGCTGCGCCACGTGCTGGTGACGCCGGACGGCAGGGTGCGGGTGTCCGGGTATGATGGCGGCCAGCATGGGCAGCGGCGCACCGGCGTCCAGGACGGCGCGATGCTGGCGGCGCTGCTGCCGTTGGCATTTGCCGGCACGCCGACGGCCGACCTACCGCCTGTCTTACGCGCCGTGCTCACGCGCACCAGGGCCTGGCAGGCGACCGCCGTGCCGGACCTGGATGCCGTGGTGCGCCACCTGCGCCGTTGCGAGGAGCAACTGGCCGGCTATAGCCGCGTGGGCGACGCCATGGCGCGGGCCGCCCAAGCCGTCGCCACCGTCGTCGGGCGGTTTCGGCGTCTCGGCCCGCTGCTGCATCCGTATGTGGTCGTTCTGGCGCTGGTGGTCGCCATTGCCGTCCTCGCCGCTCGTGCGTTGGCGTCACCGGCAAACCCCGGCCGGCTCGTGGTCTACCCGGTCCCGACCCATGCCGCGACCGATCCATCGGCCATCTCCCCGTTTGCGAACCCACCGCAGGTGTTGGCGACAACAACGAGGGCGGAAACCAGCACGGCCATGGCGGCCGCGACTGCCGCCACTACCACGGCCGATGCAGACCCGGCCTTGCCGGTACAGCCAGCGGATACCCGTGCTGCCACACCCGTGAACCGGAGTGCCAACGTCCGACCGGCACAGGACGTCGCGAATGCACCGCCACCCCGCCGGGACATCCCCCCGCCGGCGACGCACCGCGAGGCGGTCGCGGCGCCCGTTCAGCGGACGGAAACGCACCAGACCACGACCGCCACGGCACCCTCTCGCTCAGTCACCCGGCAAGCGGCGCCGCCCGAGGCCCGATCGACCGTCATCGTGACCAGCCTGACGGCGCGGGCGACGACGGCGCGCGTCACTATCATCGAGGCGGCGAGCACGGCCACCGGCGTTTCGGCCCGGACAACCGTCCACTCCACGACCAGCATGGCGACCAGCGCAGCGACCCGGGCGAGCGAGCAGATGCAGAGTAGCGCAACGACGACGGTGGTCACCAAAGGCAGCCTGGCGGCGGGGAAGGTCGCTGTGAGCCCGGTCGTGACGGTCGGGCATTAGGCGTGGACGAAGGGGAAGAGCCGCCGCAGCACTGCTTCCGGTAGCGGTGCGCCGTACTCGCAGGCCTCGAAGGCCTCGGCGTAGCGGACCCTCTGCCCGCGCTCTGCGCCGTACCAATGCACCAACTGGTCGCGATAGCGGTCGGCGACGGCGGCGAAGCCCGGCATCCGGCGGGACGCCAACCAGCGCCGTCGTCCGGCGTCATCGCTCGCCGGTGGGACCTCGTCCAACACGCCGGTGTTGAAGGGGAGCCACTCGTACATCTGGGAGGTGTGGGCGTGGGCCATCTGCATCTTCTGCTCGACGGTGGCGTCGATATCGACGACGATGTCCGGTGTGAAGGGGCAGGGTTTGCGGAAGGAATCGGAGACGTACATCATGTGCGGGTTTTTCGCCAGGTGCGGTGTCAGCGGCTCGTTGTTCGGCACCGTCACGACATAGGCCGCGTCCTGGATGAGGACTGCGGCATAACGGTGGTCGGGATGGTAGTCCCAAGGACGGGGGCCGAGCACGAGATCGGGCTGGAACCCTCGGATGAGCCGGATGAGCTCTTGCCGGCGTTCCAGCGAGGCGTCAAGCTGCCCGCTCATGATGTCCAGCACCTGGGAGGTGATGCCGATGACGGCCGCCGCCGCCTGGGCCTCGGCGGCCCGCCGGCGCGCCAGCTCGATCCCGCCGATCTCGTGATGCCCCGTCGCCCCGTTGGTCAGGGACAAAAAATGCACGGTATGGCCGGCCTGTGCCCAGAGCGCGGCGGTGCCGCCAACCTTGAGCTCGTTGTCGTCCGGATGCGCCCCGATCGCCAGGATGCGGAGTGGCCGCCCGGTGGCGCCACTCTGTGTCGCGTCTGCCATGTATGTCGTCCTTCCCGTCAAGGTGTCTGCCGCGGCGGACCGTCAGCTTGCGCCTATACTACAGCAACGCGCCGACGCCGGTGGCGGGAACAGTGAGAAGGAGTGTGGCGATGTATACCCGCGGGGTGATCACCGACGAGGTGTCCCAGGATCTTGATGTCGTGGTCGGGCTCATGCGGCGATTCCACGTGACCGGCGCCGAGATCCGTACGATCTGGAACACGCCGGTGGACAAGCTCAGCGCGGGGCAGGTGCAGCGGCTGAGGCAACGTCTGGACGCGGAAGGCATGATGGTTCCCGCCGTCGCCACGCCCTTCTTCAAGTGCGATCTCGGCGATGCTGCCCAATATCAGGAGCACCTGGCGATCCTCCAGCGCAGCATCGACGTGGCGCACGGGCTGGGGACGCCGCTGCTGCGCGTCTTCACGTTCTGGAAGAAGGCGCCCCTGCAAAACTGGGATCCGATCCTTGAGGCCTATCAGGAACCGATCGCGATGGCGAGACAAAGTGGCGTCACGCTCTGCATCGAGAATGAGGGGTCCTGCTACATCGGGACCGGCGCCGAGCTGGGGCGCTTCCTGCGGCAGCTCGACGCGCCGGAGGTGCGCGGCATCTGGGACCCGGGCAACACCGTGGCCGAGCCAGCGTTCCCCGATGGCTACGCGCATGTGCGAGGGCTGTGTCCGCACGTCCACCTCAAGGACCTGAAGGTCCAGCCCGACGGGCGGGCGAAGAGCGCGCCCATCGGCGACGGTGATCTGGACATCAAAGGCCAGTTGCAGGCGCTCCTCGCCGACGGCTACAGCGGCTGTATCTCGCTGGAGACGCACTGGCGGCCGCAGCAACTCTCGGAGTCGCTGTTGCGGCTACCGGGCGGCGAGCAGTTCTCCGCCTTCGGCGAAGAGGCGAGCACCCTCTGCTTCCAGCGCTGGGACGAGATCGAAGCGAGTATGGGGAAAGGCACCAGGCCGTGAATCCCCCTGCATGCCCCTCACGCCTCCGGCGTGACCGTGAGCCGCACCGTCCGGCTGCCGGCGGGCGGGTCGATCGCCAGCAGCGTGTCCGTGCCGTCGTGGTAGAACGAGCCGCTCTGGAAGGCGGTCCGGCTCCCCGCCGCACGTAGCGGCTGCTGCTCCAGTCGGATCGCGCGCGCCCGCGTCCCACGCAGCCGGAGTGTCAGCTCGGGCACGGATTGCGGTAGGTCGAGCGTGATGGTGTCGCCCTCGGCCTGGAGGGTCGCCAGTTCGCGGGCGCAGGCGTAGTTGGTGATCTCGCTGCAGGTCCGCCAGCGCGTCTGCACGCCGTTCGGGTCCCGCTGGCGCAGGCGCTCGACGACGGTCTGCAAGGTGCGGAAGCCGCGGCGGTCGCCGTCGTGCATGCCGTACATGCCTTGCCAGTGGCTGCAGAGGACGCAGGGACTGCCGGCATCGATCACGGCCGGCAGACGGCCGCCGGCGAGGTCCTCGGTGATATAGTAATCGGGGTTGACGTCGCCGTAGCCGGTCCAGGAGCCGGTGTAGTCGCCGGTGCAGGCGATGATCTCGCCGACGGCCGTGCCCGCCTGGCGGTCGGGGTACCAGACCGGCGTCTCGACCTGGACGTCTTTCGACTGGACGCGCTGGAAGAAGTAGGGGGTCGGGTTGCCGGTGACGGACCGGCAACCCTCACCGGTGACCCGGGCGTAGAGGTCCAGGGATTTGCCGCCGAAGCCACCGGGCGAGGTGACACCTTGCGGCATAAGCCCGATGTTGACGAGGATGCGGCAAGCGAAGGCGATGTACTCGTCGACGCGATCGGCCTCGTGGAACTCTCGCCATTCCATCTGCTCCCAGATGCGGGAGGGCAACGGCTGGAGGGTGTCGAGGTCGAGCACGTAGGTGTGGGTGAGCATCTCCGGCGTGATGTCGAAGGAAGGGACAATCACCTCCCGGCACATCTGCAACCAACTGTCGAGTTGGCCTTGCCCGAACAGGGCAAGGCCGTGGTCGAGCCGGCCGATGTTGGCCGGATTGGGGACGACGCTGAACTTCCCGCGTACGCCGTGCTCCCGGCACCAGGTGCCCCACTCCCGCGTGAAAGACTCGGGCGTCACGACGGGCACGTCTTCCCAGCGCTGATCCTGCCCGAGGTGGGCATTGCGATCGCGCAGGAAGAAATAGTTGAGGTTGACCAGCGCCGTCGAGTCGTCGATGATCAGCGAGAGCGGCACACGATCCAGCGCGTGCCGGCAGATTTCCGCGTCCACCGGTGTTCCTTCTCCGCTACTTCTTGTTGGCCTTGGCCGTCTGGATCAGCCCGTTCATTTGGGTCTGGAGGGCCGTCAGGGCTTCTTTTGCGCTGATCGTGCCGGAGACCGCCTTCTGGCCCGCATCGGCCATATTGTTGTAGGCGTCGTCCTCGTTGACGTACGGCGTGCCGTCGGTGGTGGTTGCATCGAGCGCCGGCTTGAACGTCGGACGGCTCGGCGGCGGGCCGGACACCGCCGGTACCAGGTAAGTCTTGGCCGCCGAGTCGGCACGCATTGGCACTTCGGCGAACGTCGAGGTGATCGTGTCCTGCACTTCCGCCGTCCCCAGGTAGGTGAGGAACGAGAAGGCCTCATCGCGGTGCTTGGCGTTGGGGGGCATGACCAGGCCGCGCAGGTTCGACCAGTTGCCCGTCTTGCCCGTCTTCGGGGCGTAGGGCAAGATAGTGGCGTCCCAGTTGATGGTCGTCTTGGCCTGCTCGAGCGGCTTGAAGTTCCAATCGCCGGTGTACTGCATGGCCACCTTCCCGGCCAGGAAGGGCTCCATCGCGTTCTTGTACTGGGTGGTGATCGTCTTCCACCAGGCCGGCGTGGCGATGACCCCGGACTTGGCCAGGCTCACCACGTAATCCAGGGCCTCCACGCACTGCGGACTGCCGATGGTGCACTCGTCGAGCGTTTGGTTGTAGTAGCTGCCGCCGTTCGCCAGCGCCAGGCTGTACCAGCTATTCTCGTAGCCTCCCCAGGATAGGTAGGCGCCGACGCGATCGGGCGTCGTGCCGGTCTTCACGGTCAGCTTGGTGGCGTACTGCTGGAGGGTGTCCCAGGTCCACTGCTTGGGGTCCTTGGCGAGGTCCGCCGGCATGGCGAGGCCGGACGGGCGCAGCAAATCAATGTTGTAGACCACGACGCCCGCGCTATAGTCCCAGGGCAGACCGTACCGCTTGCCCTGGTAGGTGTACCAATCCACGGCGGCAGGCAGCATCTGCTTCAGGTTATCGGTTGCCGTCTTGTCCTGCGCGGCCAGGTCGTCCATCGGCCCTTCCAGGCCGGCATAGGCGCGGTTCTTGAAACCGTCGCTGTCCGACAGGTAGGCGTCCGGCCCCGAGCCGCCGGCGATGGCCACCGTGATCTTGGCATTGTTGTTCGTCCCGAACATGGTGACATTGACCTGCGTCGTGCTGCTGCGGTCGCTGTAGGTTTTTGCCCAGCCGACGAAACCCGGCTGGTAGCCCGCGCCCCACTGCCAGAACTCAACGGCAGTCTTGCCCTTGGCCGGCGCCGCGGCGGAGGCGCTGGCGGACGACGTTGTCGACGTCACCGCCGTCGTCGCGGTCGCGACCGTGCTGGTAGCAGGGCTGCTGGTTGTCAAGGTTGCGCTGGCGGTGGTGGCGGCCGACGAGACCGGGGCGGACGTGGCCGTCGTCGCGGGCGCCGTGGTCACCGGGGCCGCCGTGCTGCCGGTGCTGACGGTGGCGCTGGCCGCGCCGCCGCAGGCGGCGAGGAGGGGGATCGCGAGGCCAGTGCCCAGCACGGCCAGCACCCGGCGCCGGGTGATCACAACGGATGGAGCGGAACGCATGAGACTGTCCCTTTCCCGTGAGGTCGATCCGACTTGAGGCGTCAAAAGCGAACGCCTACCGCGCCATCGTAGGCCATGGAAGCAGGTTCTGCAAGTCGCCTGCTCGCCGCGTCTTGACACTCCATGGCGGCGCGTTTAGACTAGCACAACGTCGGTGAAAGGGAGTCGGTACGGCTGCCCGGTCGGGTGGCCGGTACCTGGCGTCGTGCCAACTCTCGCTCCCCGACCTTAATGCGATGTTGGTAATGATCTGGAGAAGATGATGCCCCCTGTCCTCATCAAGCGCCGGCTATTCCTGCGCGCCAGCGCCGTTACGGCCGCCGGGGTCGCGTCGGCCGCCGTGCTCGCCGCCTGTGGTGGCGCGACATCGGTGGCCGCGACGGTGGCCAGCGGCAGTTCGGCGTCCGCCGTCGCTAGCGCCAGCGCGGCCCTGACGACTGCCGCGACGGCCAGCGCCTCGCAATCCTCGCAGGCGACCACCACGGCAAGTGCCGTCGCGAGCACGACGGCGAGTTCGGTCGCGAGCACGACGCAGAGCGCCGTCTCGACCGCCGCCCCGACCAGCAGCGCCGCCGCCAAACCGGCGACGTCGGGGGTGACCATCACCTGGTGGAGCGGCTGGGGCTCCGGCGGCATCGCCGGCCAGACGTTCGATCAGGTCGCCGCCGCGGCCAACCAGGCGGCGCTGGGCTTTACGGTGCAGCACCAGCCCCAGAGCAGCGTCGCCAAGAAGCTGGCGACCGTCATCGCCGCCGGCACACCGCCGGACGTCGAGGTCGGCAACCTCTCCTATCCGGAGTTCTGGGCGACAGGACAGGCGACGGCGCTGGACAGCTATCTCGCCAAGAGCCAGACCCTCAAGAAAGAAGACCTGCTCGATACCTCCTGGAAGTTCGGCACCTACAAGGGGCACACCTTCGGCGTGCCGGCGGCCGAGGCATTCGTGCGCTGGGGCACCGTCGCCAACACCGACCTCCTGGCCAAGCGGGGCCTGGACCCCGCGCAGTTGCCGACGAACTGGAGCGACCTGCTCGAGTGGCATAAGGAATTGACGGTGGTGGACCCCTCCACCAAGGCGATCACCCAGCTCGGCCTGGACCCGCTGGACGCCATGGGCGGCTCGGCGTCGGGCGGCGACCCGTTCTTCTGGGGGCCGTCCTTCGGTCTGGGCACCGGCTATTACGACGAAGGGGCGGAGAAGTTCAACCTCGTGACCCCGCAACTCACCGATGCGCTCACCACGATCAAGAGCTTCTACGACGCCGCCGGCGGCTACGCGGCGGTGCAGACATTCCGCAAGACGAACGACACCTGGACCGGCACCAAGGCGGGCATCGTGGTCGGTACGCAGGCGATACAGGTCAACGGCTACTGGACGCCCGGCGCGCTCGCCAAAGTAGCGCCGACGAAGCACTATACCTATACCTGGGCGCCGGTCAGCGCCGACCGCAAAGGGACGAAGATGCAGTCGACCGGCGGCCACTTCGCTGTGCTGCCGAAGGGCTCGCCGCATCCGGACCAGGCCTTCGCCATGGCCGAGTTCCTCACCACCGAGCCGGCCGAAAAGATCATGTTCGACGGCGAGGGCTTCCTCGGCGCGCGCAAGTCCTATCTCCAGAAGGTGGACGCGAAGCAATATCCGGGGATCGATTTCTATCTCCAGTCGGCCACCACTGCCAGCGAGCTCTGGGCCGATCCGGTTGATCCCATCGAGGGGTTCTTCTCGGACAACTGGCAAACGCTGTACACGAAGGTCTTCCAGGGGCAACTGACGCCTCAGGATGCGCTGAGCCAGCTGCAGCAGTTGTGTACGGTCCAGTTGGCCAAGCAGCTCGGCAAGAGTTGAGCGCGACCACAGGAAACGTGGGGCGGAGGCACGATGTACCGGCAGATTGGCAGCGGACGGCTCAGCAGCGGCGAAGCGATCACGCTCGGCGTGGTGGAGGCGCCGGACGAAGCATGGCGCGACCGGATCGTGCCCTTCCTCGGTCACAAGGGCGGCGACTGGAATTACCACATCCGCCAGGCCCTGTCGGAGCCGCTCGACGACCTGGCGAGCCGTTTCTACGTGGCGACGGTCGGGGAGCAGGTGATCAGCCAGGTGATGATCGTCGGCGCACGCGGCTGCGGCATCCTGGGGCACGTCTACACCGCGCCCGCCTGGCGGCAGCGCGGCGCCTATCGCCAACTGATGGCGGCCCAGATGGACGACATCCGGCGGCTCGGCTTCCAGGTCCTCACCCTGGGCACCGGCTTCGAGTCCCATCCCTATTGGATTTACCACTCCTTCGGCTTCCGTTCGGTCGCCCCGGATTCCGGCCTCATGCGCTGGACGGCCGACCCGGAGGCTGGGGAGCGCTACCTGGCGCCGTCCGCGGCCGTGGTAGAGCCGCTGCGCTGGGAGCACTGGGCCGGCCTCAACCTGCTGGCGCTGCGCCCCGTGGCGCCGGACGAGCCGTTGCCGCGCCTGCCCACGCTCGGCGCCAAGGCGCAGCACAGCGTCGAGGGCTCCTACGTCGGCTTCATGCGCCGGTACCGCACCGTCGCCAACCCGCAAAGCCGGGTGCTGCGCAGCGCGACCGGCGCGGTGGTCGGCTGGTGTCTGCTGGCGCCCGACTCGCGCTGGTTCGGGGATGTCTGGCTGTTGGACATCGGCCTCCTTCCCGGCTTTCACGAGTATTCGGCGGCGCTCGTCGCCGACCTGGAATGGCCGGCGGCGCCGGTGTATGCGCTCACGTCGGCCGAGGGCGGGCGCGCCGCCTGGCTGGAGCAAGCCGGTCTGCACTCGTCCACCGCGCTACCCGGTTGGTTGCGCCTGGGTGACGAGCGCCGGACATTGTCCCTCTGGGCGCGATGACGAGCGGTTCGGCACTCACGAAGGGCAGAGGCGCGACCGGGCCGGCCGCGAAGCACATGGCCGGGTTTGCAATGACGAAGGGAATGGGAACGGCTATGGCGCAGACACCGCTCAGAATCGGCCTCCTCGGGGCCGGCACCATCGCGACGTCGAACACCGGCTATCTGCCCGGGCTGGCGGAGATGCGCGACCAGGTGGCCACCGTGGCCATCGCCGACGTCGCCGTCGATCGGGCGCGGACGGTTGCCGCCCGATTCGGGATCCCCGCGGTGTACGGAAGCCTGGACGAGCTGCTGCACCACGACGGCCTCGACGCCGTCGTGAACATCACGCCGATCCCATTTCACGGCGACACGTCCCGGCAGGTCCTGGCGGCGGGCAAGCACCTGGTGGTGGAGAAGCCGATCGCCACCACGGTTGCCGAGGCGGATGAGCTGATCGACCTCGCCCGCGTCAACGGCCTGTACTACGTCGTGGCGCCGCCCAATATGCTCCAGCCCAACCGGGTCCACGCCAAGCGGCTGGTGGCGGCCGGGGTGATCGGCCAGCCCTGCTTCGCCCGGGTGCGCAGTTCCCACGGCGGGCCTGCCGCCGGCGCCTGGCCGCTCGACCCCACCTGGTTCTACCAGGAGGGCTCCGGCCCGTTGCTCGATATGGGCGTCTACGGCATCCACGACATCACCGGCATCCTGGGGCCGGCGAAGCGGGTCGTCGCCTTCTCGGGCATCACCGAGCCGGTGCGGACGGTGCGGGCCGGTCCGTTCGCCGGTACGAAGATCACGGTGACGGCGGACGACAACACCCTGCTGATGCTGGACTTCGGGAACGCCACATTCGCCGTGGTCGACGGCACCTTCAACGTGAACGCCGCCAAGAGTCCGCAGATCGAGATCTTCGGGCGGAGCGGGACGATCAACCTGAACAACCAGACCGCAGACGGCTCGCCGCCGTTGGAGGTATTCCGCTTCGATGCCGTGCCCGGCATCGACGGGTGGATTACGCCGCGCGGCGGCATGGGCGACAGCGAGCGTCAGCGTTACCGCCGGGCGATCCTGGTCAAACACCTCGCGGACTGCGTGGCCACCGGCACGCCGCCGGTGGCGAGCGCCGAGCACGCCCGCCACGCACTGGAGATCATGGTGAAGGCCATCGAATCAGCGCGCAGCGGCCAGGCACTGGACTTGCAAACGACCTTTTAGGGACCGTCGCAGGAGCGGGTCAACTCGCCACCCACTGGCGCGTGAACGCCAGGTTCCGGGCGGCGTTGGCGATCGGGTTGTCGCCGGCCGGCGTCTCCAGCACCGCCCAGCCGTCGTAGCCGATGGCGCGCACCGCGGCGCGGCAGGCAGCCCAGTCCACGGCGCCTTCACCCAGCATCGCCTGACCGCCGCCCGCGGTGTCCTTCACGTGGAGCATCACGACCGCCGGACCGAGGGCGCGGAGGGATGCCGCCGGATCCTGCCGGTAGATGATGGCGTTGGCCAGGTCGGCATAAACGCCGATACGGCGGGAGCCGGCGCCCTGGACAATCCGCTGCTGCTGCGCCACGGAAAAACTCGTTTCGATGGCGATGGCCACGCCCGTGTCCTCGGCGACGGCGACGCAGGCGCGCAGCCCCTCGATAAAGCGCGTTTCCTCCTCGGCGCTGACGTCGAGCCGCTCCCGGTCGAAGTGCGGCAACAACACCGCCGCGCCGCCGACCCGCCGGCACGCTCGGAGGGCCGTGGTCACCAGGCGAACGCCCTCCTCCCGGCGAGCGGTATCCTCCTGACAGAAGTTCACGAGGCGATACTGGCTCAGGCTCAGCGACGAGACGCTACAGCCGGCGCGTTGCGCCAGCGTGCGCAGCGCCGCCGCCCCATCGGGGCCATCCTCCGTCAGCCAGCCCTCGACCCGTGCCGTGTCTCGCGTGATGACTTCGAGCCCGTCGTAGCCGAGCTTGCCGGCCGTCTCCAACGCCTCCGGGAGACCCTGCTTCAATGATCCCGTGCGGATACCAATTTTCATGTCCTTTTCATGTCCCCTGCCGCCTCTCATACGCAATCACCAGGCACGCCCTACACTAGCCAGTGTGCAGGCGTGTGGCAACCAGGGATCGTCGAGGAAACCGGTCGGCGCGAGGACCTACGGTGCGCTTGACCACCGCGACCATACGCTCGCTGCATCATGCCTATGCTACGCTAGCCGGAAAATGAAGCGAGGCGGTGATGTGCACGGAAGTAGCTGCGGAATGGGCTTGAATGAAGGGCGGGAGCGGTCGATGGAGAACTCGAAACCCGTGGGTGTCGTCCTGGTGGGGTGCGGCGGGCGCGGCGTCGGGGCGCACGGCGCGGCGGCGGTACGCTCGGCGAAATTGAACCTGATCGCGGTGTGCGACCTGGACGATCAGCGCCGGGAAGCGGCGGCGCAGCAGCTTGGCGTGGAGGGCGTCAAAGATTACCACGACCTGCTCCGCCGTCCCGACGTGCAGGCGACCATCGTCGCGACGAACGCCAAGTACCACGCGCCCATCGCGCTGGACGCTATCCAGGCGGGCAAGCACGTCCTGATCGAGAAGCCGCTGGCGGAGGATGCGGCGACGGCGCGCCCTCTGGCCGACGCGGCCGAGGCGCGCGGCGTCATCGGCATGGTGGGCTACCAGTTGCGGTTCTCCGAGTTCGCGGGGGTCTTCCACGAGGAGGCGGCAGGGGTTGACCCCATCCAAGCGCTCATGACCATCCAGCGCGGTCCGATGGGGCCGCAGTACTTCTTCGCCGACCATTACGGCGGCGTGGTGGACACGGCCACGCACACCATCCACCTCGCCCTGTGGGCGATGGGCGGCGAACCGGAAGCGGTCTACGGCTCCACGCACCGCGGGACCGTCCGCGGTGACCAGACGATTGAAGCGATGAACCTCATGATCGAGTATGATGGCGGCGCTCGGACGGCCACGGTGGTCTCCAGCATGTTCGGCATGCAGGCGGCGAACCTCGTCCAGGTCATCGGCCGGCGTGGTCACGTTTCCAGCACCGACCGTAAGACCTTGCACATCGTCACCCACGAAGGCATCGGCCCCGGGCCGCGCAACGTAGCGGGCTTGCGAGCGCGCACTGTCGACACCAGCGGCGGGATGGACGTTTCGACAGACCGCATGCTAGAGCATTTTGCCGATCTCATCACCGGCGTCGCGACGGTCCAGGAAGGGGCGACGCTCCGTGAGGGCATGTACGCCGTGGCCATGACCGGGGCCATGGTCCAGGCGGCAGCGTCGGGCCGGCGCGTCGCGCTCGCCAGTATCCTGGGGACAGGCGAGTAGCCGGGGGGCTGGCAGTCAGGCCGACCGAAGAGATGGAACGGCCGACCGTGGCGGTATGTGAGCGGCAGAAGCGAGGAGGCGGCAACCGATGTGTGCCCAGCGATTGATCGACCCATTGGACGGTATCCTGGCGCGGGCGCAGGCCGGCGCCGCCACGGTAATACCGCTCCCCAGGACGGCGGACGAATGGCAAGGCTGGCGACCGCGCGTGATGGCGAAGGTCCGCGCCGCGCTCGGTCCCTGGCCGGAGCAGGTGCCGCTCGCCGCCGAGGAGGCGGAGCGCCAGGATGCCGGTGACCACTGGCGGATCAAGGTGCTCTACGACAGCGACGCCTTCACGACGGTCCCGGCCTGGCTGTTGGTGCCGAAAGGGCTGCGCGAGGGTGAGCGCCGTCCGGCCCTATTTTGCGCCCACGGGCACGGCCGGGGGAAGGACGAGCTGGTTGGCGTCTTCGACCCGGCGCTGAGCGCCGAGGAACGTCGGCGCCTGGAGCAGCGGACCCGGCTGAACAACCTCGACTACGCCCGGCTGTTCGCCCGGCGCGGCTATGTCTGCTTCGTGCCGGACTGGCGGGGGTTCGGCGAGCGGCAAGCGCCGGCGCCATGGGTTCGCCGCGGTCGCGACGCCTGCAACGTCCTCGCCATGGCCTACGGCTACCTCGGCTTCCAGCTCCTGGCCCTCGACATCTGGGATGCCATGCGCGGCATCGACTACCTGCTGGCGCGACCGGAGGTCGACCCGGAGCGCCTCGGCTGTGTTGGCCTGTCGTTCGGGGGGACGATGACCACCTACCTCACGGCGCTCGACGAGCGCATCAAGGCGGCGGATATCGTGTGTTACCTCAGCACGGTACGGGACGATGCGCTCGGCATGCGGGGCCGCGCCAACTTCTGCGGCACGCAGTTTCTGCGCGACCTGCTCACCTTTGGCGACATTTCCTCCATCGCCGGCCTCATCGCGCCCCGGCCCCTCATGGCGGAAAGTGGCGAACAGGACGACTGCTTCATCCTGGAAGACGCCCAACGCTGCTACCGGGAGGTGCAGCAGGTGTACGCCGCGGCAGGGGCGGCGGACCGCCTCCAGCAGGAGGTCTTCCCGGGCGCGCACGGGTTCAGCGGGCGGTTGGCGTTCGATTTCTTCGCGCGGTGGTTGGGGCCGGTGCGGGCGGGGCCTTCCTGACTCGGCGCGAAGCCCTTTTGACGTTCCATCGCCCGCGCCGCTATACTGTGCGTTCGTCTCGCATGAGCGAGCACAGATGCACCGTGCCTTTCGTAGGCCGCCATGTAGGGAACTGAGTCATGTTTGCAGTCGTCCAGACTGGCGGCAAGCAGTATCGCGTTGCCGTCGGC
>JAICXR010000267.1 GCA_025980355.1 Chloroflexota bacterium
CCACCGTCCGCCAACTGACCAACTACAAAGGGCACAGCCACCACCTCTACTTCACGAACCCCGGCTGGCACGCCGGTGGCCGGCGGGTGCTCTTCGGCTCCGATCGTGCCAACCGGACGAACCTGTTCTCAATGGACCTGGCGACCGGCGAGTTCGTGCAGCTCACCGATCTGGCGCCGCCGCCCGCGCCGGAGCACCTCGACTTCCTCTCCACCTGCGTCAACCCGATGCGGGAGGAGGCCTATTTCTGGTATCGGCGCCGGCTCATGGCCGTCGATCTGCAGCTCGGTGGGCTGCGCGAGATCTACGCCGCGCCGGACGGTTTCGCGACGAACATGCTCAACTGCACGGCTGACGGCCGCTACGTCTGCACCGGCATCTACGAGGACCTCTCCTCCCGCTTCCGGGTCGACCTGGGCAACGGGTACGTCGGCTTCCGGGAATACTTCGCCGCCCACCCGCTGTCCCAGGTGGTCCGCATCGCCACCGACGGCTCCGGTGCAGAGACCGTCTTTGCGGAGCGCCACTGGATCGGGCACGTCAACACTTCGCCGACCCAACCGTCGCTGCTCACCTTCTGCCACGAAGGCCCCTGGGAGGAAGTGGATAACCGCATCTGGGGTCTGGACCTCAACACCGGGCGCGTCTGGCCCATCCGCCCCCGCACGCACGCGGGCGAGCGAGTCGGGCACGAGTACTGGCTGGCCGATGGCATCCGTCTCGGCTATCACGGCACCACGGCGGAACGGACGCCCTTCTACGGCGCTATCCGTTACGACAACACCGAGCAGGTGGAGGCGCCGTTTCCCGGCGGCTCTACCCACTTCCACAGCCACGACCTCTCCTTGATCGTGGGCGACGGAAGCACCCGCGATCCGTACATACTGCTCTGGCGCTACGAGAATGGCGCTTTCGAGGGGCCCCGCCGCCTCTGCCGCCACCGCGGTTCCTTCCACGTCCAGCAACTGCACGTCCACCCGCGCCTGTCGCCCGATAGCCGCCAGGTCCTGTTCACCGCCGACCCCGCCGGCTACGGCAACCTCTACCTGGCGGAGATCCCGGAGTTCGACCGCCTGCCGGCGGCGCGGCGGGACGGTGGGTGATCGCCGTGCCACCGGTTACCGATATCGCCAGACCCCACCACAGTGCCCAGAGACGCGTCCAGATTGAGGCCATCCGTTTCAAGTAAACGGCGGTATGAGGTCGGCTGCGGACGCTCCCAGTAGGGGAGTTACGACGCTGCCGGTCAAAGGGGCAGGAATTCAACCTTCTCACGCCATTCCGCCTCCTCGGTCGACAACCAGATCAGGACGAGGCTATCGATGATGTCTCTCACGGGATCGGCTTGTTGTGCTACCAGTAGCCCGGTCATCGCTTGACCGCCACGGAGTCGGTCGTACGCACTGGCTACCATCGTGTTGATGTCGTGAGTTATGACAATCAGCCCATGGTTGGCAGCATACTCAAGTACGTCGGCATCCGGTCGGGTTTCCAGGCCGATGTCTCGACAACGGAGAAACTCGGCATCCGGCAAGCGCCGAAGGAGGCCGATGATGATCCGTTCTCGCAGGTCATGGTCGGCAAGGAACCGCGGCCGGCTCACGATCGCTTCGCTGTTCCCTCACTCCTCAACATCCGAAGCCGTTCCCTGACCGGGTTAGTACGGGCCTCCGCCCGGGTCCGTTCGCGTACCCAGACGTCATCCTGACGGCGCAGGTAGATATCCAGCTCCGCCCGGTTCGCAAGGTAATCAGCGATGGCGCCGTAGACTTCCTCTAAACTGAGCGCCGGATAATCCTCGCGAATCGTCTCGGCCGAATCTCCCTGGTGAAAGCCCGCCAAGACCGAGTCGATCATGACACGAGTATCGCCAACCCGTAACACGCCGTGTTCATCGGGCCGGATGTAGCGCATGCCACTTTCCATAGCGGTCCCCCAAATGCCTGCGGTCCCTTCGGCACCCGACAGCCCCATTCTAACGAACAGCAGGTATGGCCTCCCTGCGAGTGAACGCGCCTCCTATCAATGCCCGCCTGTTGACTGCACTGTTGACAGGGTGCCCCCGATAGCGTATACCGCCCCCATCTCCGACACGATCTTGGAAAGGCAACACACGTGTTTCGTTCTCTTCCGACGCAGCGTCGCATCTCCCGCCGCATCCTGGTCACGACCGGGCTCCAGGTGACGCTGGCCGGCCTTGCCCTCTCCGCCTGCGGCGGTTCGCTGCCGACCGCGTCCGCCACCGGTAGCGCGTCCAGCGCCGCGGTCACCACGTCGAGCGCTGCCACCACCGTGGCGACCACGGCAGCCCCGGTCTCCACCAGCGCCGTCGCCGCGACAACAACCGGCAGCGCAGCGGCGACCACGTTGCAGTACATCGGCTGGGATGCGATGACAACGCTCGGCCTCGTCCAGAGGTTCTACCAGGACGAGTTCACGCCGACGCATCCCGGCATCGCCGTCAACGTCATCTCTACTTCCGGCGGTAACTTCAACGACAAGATCACGACGCTCATGGCCGGTGGCACGCCGCCGGACATCATGTACGTCCAGGACTACATGGCGAGCAGTTGGGTCAGCAAGAACGTCCTGACCGACCTGAGCTCCTTTGCTAGTGCGGACAAGAGCGGCATCGTCCAGCAGAACTGGCCCACCGCCATCGGTTTCTTCCAGATCGGCGGCAAGCTCTACGGTTTGCCCAAGGATTTCTCCTCGATGGTCATCTATTACAACAAGGACCTGTTCGCCGCGGGCGGGGTCAACGCCCCAGGCGCCACCGGCTGGACATGGGACGAATTCCTGGCGGCGAGCCACAAACTCACCAAGCAGAGCACGAGCCAGCCCCAATGGGGCTTTATGCTGCGCACCGGGAGCGACTCCGGCTTCGGCCCCTGGATCTGGCAAAACGGCGGCGACTTTTACAGCGATCCGCACAACCCCACCGCCGCGACGTTTACCCTGGATCAAGCGCCAGCGGTCGACGCCATCCAGTGGTACGCCGACCTCGTGCTCAAGGAACACGTGGCACCGACGGCCGACCAGTTGAAGAACCAGGGCGACCTGTTCGCCAAGGGGCAGATCGCCATGCAGCAGAACTGGACGTCGGCGATCGTCAGCATGCGTCCGGCCATCAAGAGCTTCACCTTCGATGCCATACCCATGCCGAAGGAGAAGAACGCCGCGATCCCGTTGACCGTGGTGGCCCTGGGTGTTCCCACCGGATCCAAGCATGTCGATGGCGCCTGGCAGGCCATCGCCTTCTACAACGGCCCCAGCGGCTCGCAGTTCACCCTGCGCAACGGTTGGGGCATTCCGCCGAACCAGGCCATCGCCAAGTCCCAGGCCTTCCTACAGGACGTGCCGCCGGCAAACAAGCAGGTCTTCTTGGACCAGATCCAGTACGCTCGCCTGTGGCCCCAGGGCGCCGCCTGGCCCGACCAGCGCGCCATCATTCTCAAGGCCGTGAGCAACGTGCAGGCCGGCCAGCAGAAAGCCGGCGACGCCATCGCCGCCGTCAAGCAGCAGGTGCTGGCCACGCAATAGGACCAGCGGGAAGCCCGGCGGACGGACGTTCTCGCCCGCCGCCGTCGGCCCCGCATGCCCCTGTACGGAGCAGGTGGGCTGCTGCTCGCGGACGTGCCCCGGGCGAGCCCGCTCACCTGGACGCTATCATCCTTCCTGGTAATGACAGGGCGAAGGAGCGCGACCATGGGCAAGCTCGACGGCAAAGTGGCGCTGGTGACGGGGGCCGGACGGGGGATCGGCCGCGGTATCGCCCGCGGTCTGGCGACGGAGGGCGCTAGCCTCGTCCTGGCGGCGCGCAGCGACCAGCAACTGCGCGCGGCGGCCGAGGAACTGACGGCCAGCGGGGCAACGGTGCTGGCGATCCCTACCGACGTGGCGGACGAGAAACGGGTGCAGGACCTTTTTCGGGCGACGATGGAGCGGTTTCACCGCCTGGACATCCTGGTCAATAACGCCGGCGCCTTCGAGGGCGGCCCCCTGGACGAACTGACGCTCGAAGCCTGGAGCCACGTGATCGGCGTCAACCTGACCGGCCCCTTCCTCTGTACACGGGAGGCGCTGCGAATCATGAAGCCGCAGGGCGGCGGGCGGATCATCAATATCGGCAGCATTTCCGCACAGCGCGTGCGGCTCAACTCCGCGCCGTATAGCAGCAGTAAGCACGGGCTGTGGGGGCTGACGCAGGTCACCGCCCTGGAAGGACGCGACTACGGCGTCACCTGCGGCTGCCTGCACCCGGGCAATGTCCGCGTCGAGCGGCGCCGCGGCGGCACGCGCAGCAGCGACGAGGAGCCCATGATGGAGGTGGAGGACATCGCCCAGGCCGCGGTGCTCATGGCGACCTTGCCGCCGAACGTGAACATGCTGGAAGCGATCGTGCTGCCGATGGGCCAGTTGTACGTCGGGCGGGGCTAGCCGCGCCCCCGGAAGACGGACGAGCCGCCGTCGGTATTCAGCACCGCGCCGGTGACCTGTGACGCCTCATCGCTCGCCAGGAAGAGGACGGCGTTGGCGGCGTCCTGCGCTTCCTGGATGCGGCCCATCGGCATGCGCTTGCCCGTTTCTTGGAGCCACTGCTCATCGTGCCCCTCCTGGGCTTGGACGCGGATCTCGCCTTCGCTGATCACCCAGCCGGGGATGACGTAGTTGACGCGCACCAGACGGCGGGCATAAGCGGCGGCCAGCGTCTTGGTCAGGTTCAAGAGCGCCCCCTTGGAGGCGGCGTAGGCGACGAGGTTGGGCGAGCCGAGCAGACCGTGGAGGGAGCCCATGTTGACGACGCTGCCCCCTCCCCCCTGCACCATCGCCGGGATGGCGTGCTTGCAGCAGAAGAAGGCGCCCTTGAAGTTGATGTTCATGATCTCGTCCAGCGCCTCCGGCGTCGTCTCTTCCAGGCTATGGCGCGGGAAGATGCCGGCGTTGTTGACCAGGATGTCCAGGTGGCCGTAGCGACCGAGAGCCGCCTGCACCACCCGTGCACAGTCGCTCTCGCTCGCGACGTCGGTGCGGCAGAAGAGGGCCTGGCCACCCTGCTCGGTGATCCGGCGCACCGTCTCCTCGCCGGTCGTGGCCGTGCGATTGGCGATCTCGACGCTGGCGCCTTCGCGGGCCAGCGTCTCCGCGCACGCCCGGCCAATGCCGGTACCGGCCCCGGTGACGATGGCGACTTTGCCGGCAACTCGCCATGGCACTCCCATCTCCTATTCCCACTCACGGTTCTACGCGGTATCTCAGGGACGCATACTACCCGACGTGGGAGGTTGTCCGCCGTGTATAATCGGCATAGAGATTACACCGTCA
>JAICXR010000158.1 GCA_025980355.1 Chloroflexota bacterium
AGTTGTCGGCCTTCCGCCAGACGAGCAGGCCGCCCGCCGTGTGCTGGAGGGCGTCGCCGTTGACCGGGTTGTGGCCTTCGTCGTCGACGCACTGCCCGACCTGCTGCGGCAACGCCGCGGCCAGCGTGGCGAAGCCGAGGACGAAACGGCAGCCCGAGGCCGATGGAGGCGCGGCGCCGGTCCCGGCCGGCGGCGAGACTGGCTCGGCCGGCGCGCCCATCGCCGCGCGGTAGGCGTCGCTCTCCTGCTTGGTAATCTGGAGGTAGAGGTCGCCGTAGGTGCGGCTGGGCTCGATCTGGTGTCCCTCGAACCACTCGTTCCAGGAGGTGATCTGGACAAGAGTCGGGATGGGTGGCGATGGCGCCTTGCCAGACCTTGCGATAGTAGGCACCGTTCTGGCGATCCACCGCGAAGCCGGCCGCGCCGCGGCCGAGCCGCGTGTCGTCGTAGCCGGGCATTACCGTCGCCATCCAGAGCTTGCCGGGATAGGCCCGCGCCTTGGCGGCGAAGCTGGCAAGCTGGGCGGCCGGGTCCGGCGCCCAGGCGATGGAGAAGGGATGGATACCGTCGAAGACGTCGAGGTAGGAGAAGTCGATGCCTTCGCCCATCCAGGTGACCTGATGGTCCGGATCGACCTGGGCAAAGATCTGCTTCCAGGTCGGCACGTCGAACTTCTGCGTGTGGTAGAAGGCGACGAACGGCTTGCCGTTGAAGTGGAACCAGGCAGGATCGGCGTAGTAGTGCCGGAGGTAGGTGAGGTCGTTGATGAGGTCGCTCTCCGTGTTAATGAGGTTGAGGTCGACGTAGGCCGTCACCTGGAACCCGGCGCCCTGGGCGACGGAGAGCAGCGTCTGCAGGTTCTGGTCGATCCCGCCCGGGGCGTTCTGGCCGTACCAGTCCACCTCGAAGGCGTCGATGCCGGCGCTTTTCGCCTGCGCCACCTGCCGCTGGATCGTCGCCCGGTCGGCCGAGCTGTACGGCGTGGCCGGCAGATCGGACATCTTGGCGGGATCCCACGAGGCGGCGCCGTACCAGGCGTAATAGACGGCCAGCACCGGGGCGCTGGAGGCGGCGGACGCCGGGGCGGCCGGCAAAGAGCTGGCGAGCAGCGCCAGCAGGGCAGCGGCAGCCAGGAGGACGGAGCGGGGGTGGGGCATGGTTATTCTCTTTCCCACCTGACCACGCAGGGTCAGGTTCCCATGAAGGCACCCCCAAGGTCGCTGGGCGCGCTTGGAGGGTACGCAATGATCGTCTCATTGTCCAGGCGACGCCAGCTAGTAGGCGTCGCCGCCGGGGACGCGGATTGCCGGTCGCGTCGAGGTGACCCTGACGTGAGCGGCGTTACTGCGTCTCCTCGTCTAATTCGTTGAGCACGTCGCGCAGGCGAATCCGGAAGCCCGGCACGACCTCGCCGCCGTCAAGCGTTTCGTGCGCAGGCACCCGGGTGACGCGATCGCCCTGGTAGTCCGTAGTGTTGCCGGTCTCCGGGTCGACGTACCAGAGTAGTTGCACGCCGCCCCGCAGCCAGTCGCGGATCTTGTCGGCTCGGTCGGATGGCGAAATGACCTCGTTGGCGAAATCGGACAGGCCCCGCGCGGTGGAGAGAACCAGACCGTGAACGGTCCGGCTGAAACGACGAAGCCCCTCCGGGGCTGCTCGATTCTGGCGCCACCAGCCACCCTGGACAGCCCCGGAGGGGCTTCGTCGTTTCAGCCGGGGGATTCATCCCCCGGTCCCTTGCCCGGACGAGCAGCGCGCCGATTTCGCCAACAACGTCATTCACGGGCGGGTGGTGCCGCGGTGTCTATTGCAGCTACAGCTTAGGCCGCGATTACCCCGTGCGGGTTCAGGACGAACTTCCTGGCCGCGCCCTTGTCGAAGTCGCGGTAGCCGCGCGGCGCATCGTCCAGGGAGATGACCGTTGCGTTGACCGCTTTGGCGATCTGTATCTTGTCGTGCAGGATTGCCATCATCAGCTGGCGGTGGTAGCGCATCACCGGGCACTGGCCGGTGGTGAAGGTGAGCGACTTGGCCCAGCCCAGGCCGATGCGGACGCCGAGCTGGCCGATCTTGGCCTGCTCGTCCACGCCGCCCGGATCGCCGGTGACGTAGAGGCCGGGGATGCCCAGCCGCCCGCCGGCCCGGGTGACGCTCATGATCGTGTTGAGGACGGTCGCGGGGGCCTCACCGGCGCCGGCGCCGTGGCCGCGCGCTTCGAAGCCGACGCAGTCGACGGCGGCGTCGACCTCCGGCTCGCCGAGAATCTGGGCAAGCTGGTCGCTGATGTCGGCCTGCTGGGTCAGGTCGATCGTCTCGCAGCCGAAGCTGCGCGCCTGGGCGAGCCGCTCCGCGTTCATATCGCCGACGATCACCACGGCGGCGCCGAGCAACTGGGCCGAGGCGGCGCAGGCGAGGCCGACCGGCCCCGCCCCGGCCACGTAGACGGTCGATCCGGTCGTCACGCCCGCCGTATAGGCGCCGTGGTAGCCGGTGGGGAAGATGTCGGACAGCATCGTGAGGTCCTTGATCTTCGCCAGCGCCTGGTCTTTGTCGGGGAACTTCAGGAGGTTGAAATCGGCGTAGGGCACCATGACATACTCCGCCTGGCCGCCGCGCCAGCCGCCCATGTCTACGTAGCCGTAGGCCGCCCCCGGTCGCGCCGGGTTGACGTTGAGGCAGATGCCGGTCTTGCCCTCCTTGCAGTTGCGGCAACGACCGCAGGCGATGTTGAAAGGGACGGAGACCAGGTCGCCCACCTTGATGAACTCCACGTCGCGGCCGGCTTCGATCACCTCGCCGGTGATCTCGTGGCCGAGCGTCTGCCCCACCGGGGCGGTCGTGCGCCCGCGCACCATGTGCTGGTCGCTGCCGCAGATGTTCGTGGCAACCACCTTGAGGATCACCCCGTGTTCGCACTTGCGCTGCTGTTCGGGCAGCGCCAGCTCCGGGTAGCCGATGTCGTGCACCTCGACCTTCCCCGGCCCCATGTAGACGACGCAACGATTCCCGGCCATGCCATTCTCCCGCTTCTCTGCTCGATGGTCCTCGCGCGGCAACCGATCGCCCACGGCCGGTTGCCACTTACCGTACGTCCGATTGTAGACGCTATGGCGGTCCCGTACCAGCGCCCTTCATCTCATGGTCGCGTCACCTCCCCGTCGCCCCTTCCGCCGCCTGTAACAGTTGCACTGCCCGGACCAACACCACATCGCTGTTGGCAAGCACCTGATCGCCATTGGTTGGGAAGTTGAGCGTGGTCGGGGTGGCCAGTGGCACTCCCGCGGGGAGCGCCACGTTGATATCGGGGGAGATGCCCTCCTTCCAGATGGACTGGCCGTTCGGCGTGAGCCACTCCGCCGTCCCGAGCAGCAACGCCGAGCCATCGAGCAGACGGTACGTGGAGAGGACGGTGCCGGTGCCATCGGTCTTGCTGCCCACCAACTGGCCGCGTCGATTGTCGCGGATGGCGGCGGCGAAGATCTCGGCGGCGCTGGCCGTGCCGCCATTGATCAGGACCGTGACGGGATCGCTCGTATCGGCGGCGCCGGGCAGCACCGTGAAGATCTGATCATGCCCCTTCGCGTCGCGCTGGATCAGCACCTTGCCGGACTTCAGGAACAGGCTGGAAACGGAGACGGACTCGTCGAGCAGCCCACCCGGGTCGTTGCGCACGTCCAGGACGTAGCCCGTGGCGCCCTGCGTCTTGGCGGACGTGAGGGCGGTACGGACGCTCTGGGTGGTCCCCTGGTTGAACTCGCTGATCGCGATGTCGGCGATCGACGTGCCGGGAAGCATCTGCCAGCGCACTGACGTCAGGTGGATGTCGGACCGGATCAGCGTCAAGCTCCGCGTCGTCGTCTCGCCCGCGTGGCGCACGTCCAACTGGACGCTCGACCCCCGCGGTCCGCTCATCGCCCTGGCCGCGGCATCGGACGCCATACCGCCCGCCGGCTTACCGTTGATGGCCACGATCACATCGCCGATCTGCATGCCGGCCTGGCTGGCGGGAGAGTCGGGGTAGACCTCCTGGACGGTCACGTCGCCGTTGCGGACGGTGAGCACCACGCCGATGCCGGTGAAGCGCCCTTGGAGGTGATTTTCCTGGTCGGTGTAGTCCGCGCTGGTCAGGAAGCGGGTGTGGCCGGGGTCGTCCAGCGTCATCAGCATGCCGCGGATGGCCCCGTAGGTCATCTGCTGGGCATTGATCTTGGAACGGTCGACGTAGTTCTCCATCACGATGTTCCAGACTTGCCAGAAGACCTGGAACTGCTGGCCCACGCCGGGCGAGCCGACGTCCGGCGCGCCGACCACGCCTCGCACCGCGGGGGCGGCCCACACGCCAACGCAGAAAGAGACGATGATCAGGATCGTGAGGCTCGTCGTCGTGATCAGGATGCGCCAGGACCGTTGCACGCGGGACTCCTTTCATCCGGGAACTCTCATGATAGATTAGGGACCGCGGCGAATAGGTGGAATGGCGGTTTGCTTGGTAGGCGGGATGCGACATGCCGATGGAGTGCCGTGCCTGCCCGGATAAGCGTCGCCATCGCCAATCTGAACGGATGCCGCTTCCTCGCTCCCTGCCTGCAGGCGCTACGGACCCAGACGCGGTTGCCGGACGAGGTGGTGGTCGTCGATAGCGCCTCCACCGACGGTTCGCAAGAGTTGCTGGCGGCGCGGTTCCCCGACGTGCGGGTCGTGCAGCTCCAGCGGCGGCCCGGGATCGCCGCCGCCTTCAACGCCGGCGTCACGCACACCGATGGCGATGCGGTGGTGCTGCTCAACAACGACACCGAGGCCGATCCCGGCTGGCTGGCGGCCCTCGCAGCGGCGTTGGTGGCCCAGCCGCAAGCGGGTTCCCTCGCGAGCAAAGTCCTATTCATGAAAGACCGGGCCACGGTCAACGCCGCCGGCGATTTCTACCGGGCCGATGGTCGCCCCGGCAATCGCGGCGTCTGGCAGGTGGACCGCGGGCAGTTCGACCAGCCCGCCTGGGTGTTCGGCGCGATGGCCGCCGCCGCGCTCTATCGTCGGTCCGCGCTCGACGATGTCGGCCCGTTCGATGAGGGCCTGGGATCCTACTGCGAAGACATCGACTGGGCCTTTCGGGCCCAGTTGCGCGGCTGGCGCTGCCGGTACGTGCCGGACGCGGTCGTCTACCATCACGGCAGCGCCACCGGCGGCGGTCCGTTCGCCTCGTACGCCTGCGGTCGCAACTTCCCCCTGGTCTTCACCAAGAATATGCCGCCGCCGCTGTTCCGGCGCTACTTCGGTCGCATGCTCCGCCGCCAGGCCCGCGATGCCCTGGAGACGCTGCCGCATGTGCGGGAGCCGGCCGCCCGCGCCCGCCTGCGCGGCCAGGCCGCCGCCGTGCGCGCCCTCCCCTCCTACCTCCGCCTTCGTCGCCGTGTCCAGCGCACGCGCCGCGTCAGCGCGGCCACGATCGACGCGCTGCTGGGGGAGGCGGAGTGACGCAGGAGAAGCCCCATCTCACCGTCGTCGTCCCGGCCTACAACGAGGCCGCACGGCTACCGGGGACCCTGGAGCAGATGGTGGACTACTTTCACCGGCAGCCGTTCGCCTGGCGGATCTGTGTGGTCGACGACGGGAGCGACGACCAGACGCTTGCCCTGGCGCGGCACTGGGCGGAACGCGAAGCGGACGTGACGGTCATCGCCAACGACCATCGCGGCAAAGCCTACGCGGTGCGCACGGGCGTGCTCGCGGCCCAAGGCGACTACGTGGCGTTTTCCGACGCCGACCTCTCGGTGCCGATCTCGGAGATCGAGCGCCTGCTGGCCGCGCTTGACGGCGGGGCCGACGTCGCCATAGGCTCGCGGGAAGGGCCGGGCGCCCACCGCTACGGGGAGCCCGCCTACCGGCACCTCATGGGGCGCGTCTATAACCTGCTCTACCGCACGGTCCTCCTACCCGGCATTTCCGACTCCCAATGCGGCTTCAAGGCCTTCCGAACGGCCGTGGCGCACGACCTCTTCCGGCACATGCTGGTCTATGGCGGGGACGCCCGGCCGATCAAGGGCGGCATGGTGACCGGCTTCGACACCGAACTGCTGTTTCTAGCCCGCCGGCGCGGCTACCGCCTGGACGAGATCGGCGTCGACTGGTATTACGGCAAGGCCAGCAAGGTCCGGCCGGTGCGCGATACCGAGCGGATGATCGCCGACGTCTTCAAGATCCGCGCCTTCGCGGCGACCGGCCGGTACGGCACGAAGGCGCCACGGCCGTGACCCTTGCGGCCGCCTCCTCCGCCGGAGAGTCCGCTGCCGCCGGGGGAGCGGCGGTCGGCGACCGCCCGGTCGCCGGCCGGACGCAGCTCGGGCTGCTGGCGGTCATCGTCCTGGCCTACCTGGCGCTGGCCGCCGGCTGGAATCTGTCCACGCCGCCGTTCAACAACCCGGACGAACCGGCCCAGTGGAACTACGTGCGCTTTGTGGCGGACACCGGCACACTCCCCGTGTTGCGCCCGGGCGATGACCCGGCGCAACTCCTCGATCGCCTCCGCTCGGCGCACTTCCCGCCCGGCGACTCGATCGACGCTATCCGCTACGAATCGCACCAGCCCCCCCTCTATTACGCGACGGCGGCCACGCTATACAAATTGACGGCCTGGCTGCCGCTCAAACAGCACGTGGAGGTCGTGCGCTGGCTTTCCACGGTGTTCGGCGCCCTGACCGTTCTCGCCGCTTGGCGGCTCGTCCGCACGCTGCTGCCGGCGGAGCCGGCCCTGGCCCTGGCGACGGCCGGGTTCGTTGCCTTCGTGCCCATGGCGATCAACATGACGGCGGCGGTCGAGAACGACGGCCTGAGCAATCTGCTGGTGACCGTCGGTGTGCTCGGGCTGTTGCTCTGGCTGCAACGGGGCTTCGCCTGGCGCGGTGCGGCCATCCTGGGCCTCGTCATGGGCCTGGCGGCGCTGACCAAGGTGACGGCCCTGGTCGTCCTCCCGCTGGCCCTGCTGGCGGCCTTCCTCCGCTACCGGCGCGCCGGGAGGGACGGCGAGCACGTCCACCCGTTCGGCGCCCTGCTCGTCGCCTACGCGGTGACACTCCTCATCTGGGGCTGGTGGGTGATTCGCAACGTGCTCACCTACGGCTGGCGCGATCCGCTGGCGCTGGACATCAACCGGCTGGTAGTGTCGCAACCGCTCACCGGACCGCTAACCGTCGCCGCGGCGCAGCGCTTCCTCACGATCAGCTTCGACTCCTTCTGGGCCCAGTTCGGCTGGATGGGCATTCCGGTGCCCACGGTGTATCCCGTGCTGGCGCTGCTATCGCTGCTGGCGGGGGCCGGCCTGGTCGTCGCGCTGTTCCGGACCTTCCGCAGCGAGGCGCTCGGTCCCGTTCGCTGGGCCAAGGCCGGTGAGGTGCTGCTCGTCCTCGCCTGGCCGGTGTTGGTCGCGGCCTCC
>JAICXR010000178.1 GCA_025980355.1 Chloroflexota bacterium
AGGAACTGGAACCCTTGTTGCATCCGCTGCCCGACCTCCTCCGGCGACATACAATGGATGCCGGCGGGCTTGCCGGTTTTCTTGCCCGCCTCCAGCACCCGCTGGATCGCCTCGGCGTGGCGCTCGTCGCGCTTGCCGCGCAGCCCCATCGACCAGGAGAGGTCGGATGGCCCGATGAAGCAGGCGTCTACGCCCTCCACGGCCAGGATCTCCTCCGCCCGCGCCACCGCGTCGATGTGTTCGATCATGACGATACAGAGGATCTCATCATTGGCATAGTCCATATAGTCCGTGCCCGCCCAGTAGCGCCAGCGCCCGCCGCCGGCGGAACGCACGCCGTGCGGCGGATACCGGCAGGCGTCGGCGGCACGCTTCGCCTCCGCCGCCGTGCAGACCATCGGCACCACGACACCGTAAGCTCCGGCGTCCAACGTCCGCTTGATGACCGCGGTGTCATTCTCGGGAATGCGGGCCAGCGGCACCGTGCCGTTGGCGCCGATGGCGATGAAGAGGTTCTGCTGTGTCTCGTAGTCCATACAGCCGTGTTCGACGTCCAACGTCAGCCAGTCCCAGCCGACACTGGCCAGGGCCTCCGCGCCGACCACCGACGGCATATTAATCCACAGGCCGACCGCCGGCTTGCCGTCGCGCAGGAGTTTCTTCGCCGTGTTCAGTCGCATGCTAGTCCCTCAGGTGTCCCGTCACGCCTCGCCCCACCACAGGGGAGCCTGAATAGTGTACAGACTCGGGCGTGGGCGTGGGAACGGATATCATGCGCCAGGGGCACGATGCCGAAGCGGGCGAAAGCGTGTCCCGGCGGGATCGTGGACGGGAAGCGATGGCGACAACGATGAAGCAGGCGGCCGCCGAGCGGCCGGTCGACATGGGCCTGGAGCGCCTACTGTTCTTCAGCGACGCGGTCTTCGCCATCGCGATTACCCTCCTGATCCTGGACATCAAGGTGCCCGACGCCGTGCGGGGGCACGCGGCGCTCATGGGGGCGATCTTCGACCTCTGGCCCAAGTTCCTTAGCTATCTGCTGAGTTTCCTGGTCATCGGCGTCTACTGGGCGATCCACCATCGCCTGTTCCGGTACATCCGCGGCCACGACGGTCGCCTCGTCTGGCTGAATATCCTCTTCCTCCTCTCCATCGCCTTCCTCCCGTTCCCGACATCGCTGCTCAGCTCCTACCCCGGCGAGCAGGTGTCGGTCGTGTTCTATTCCGGCGCTTTGACCGTCACCGGGCTGCTCCTCAACGCCATCTGGCAGCACGCCTCCCGGAGCCGGCATCTGATCGACCCCGACCTCGACCCCGATCTGATCCGCAATCTCCATTTCCGCTTTCTGGCCGCGCCGCTGATCTTTCTCGTCGCGGCCCTGGCGGCACTGTTCAACGCCGCGTTGGGGGAAAGCCTCTGGGTCCTGGTCATCGTCGTCGAAGTCTTGCTTTCTCACCAGTACCACCACCATCACCCGGCAATCACGCCCGGACCGATGATGCCCGTTGGCGAGGCGGCCCATGGTCAACATGGGGGCGAGACCCCGAGCACGGCCGCGACGGCGCGCCCGTTCGACGCATAAGCGCAGTCACGCTGCGGCAAAAGGAACCAACAACCGATGGATCGTACCTGGATCCCCGAGCACATCGCGCTCGACAAGCCCAACCCGGCGCGCATGTATGATTACTTTCTGGGCGGCGCCCACAATTTCGAGGTCGACCGTCGGGCAGCCGAACGCGCCATCGCCATCTACCCGGCGTTCCCGCTGATGATGCGCGTCAACCGAGCGTTCCTGCGCCGGGCGGTACGCTTCCTGGTGGCCCAGGGGATCGACCAGTTCCTCGATCTTGGCTCCGGCATCCCCACGGTGGGCAACGTCCACGAGATCGCCCAGGCGACGAATCCGGCGGTACGCGTGTTGTACGCGGATCTCGATCCCATCGCCGTCGCCCATAGCGCCGCCTTGCTTCGCGACAACCCACGGGCGGCGGTCATCCAGGCCGATATTCGCCAGCCGGAGACGACGCTCCAACGAGCGCGAGAGCAGGACTTGCTCGACTTCGATCGCCCGATCGCCATCCTGCTGGCGTTTGTCATGCATTTCGTCACCGAGGATGACGTCGCCGACCGCATCATCGCCACCCTGCGTTCAGTCATGGCTCCCGGCAGCTTCATGGTCGTTTCCCAAAGCACCGGCGACGGCCCTTCCCAGGAGAAGCATACTTCCCTGATTCGCCTGTATGAAAATAGCACCAGTCCGGTCGTCTCGCGCCATCCGGCCTACGTTGCCCGGTGGCTGGCCGGTCTGCAGCTTGTCGAGCCGGGCATCGTCCGCACTCCCCTCTGGCGGCCGGAAAGCCCCCAGGACCTGTACGTGGATCATCCCGAACGCGCCTCCAGTTGTGCCGCGATCGCCGGCGTTCCGGCCGGCGCCGCCGTCTGAACGACGCCGTGGAAACGCCTCCCGCTCGTGACCTCGCGTACGTGCTCTCCGGGCGCGGTGTCCGGGTCGCGCGGCGCTGGCAACTGGCGCTGGCGGAGACGGGCTTCGCCGCGGTCAGCGTGCCCGAGCTTCGCGCCCGGTTGCGGGACCTCTTCGAACGGAGCGTCCGGGCATTGATCGCCGAACCGGCGGATCGCGCCGAAGGGCGGGCCGTCGGTGCGGCGGTCGCCGCCTTGCACTTCGTCCACCCGGATGCCCTGGAACGGACGCACGAGCTGCTGGCGGTCGAACTCCTCCGTGAACTGTCCCAGGCGGAACAGCGGTATTTGCAGCCGCGCCTCTGTGCCTTCCTCGCGGCGTTGGGGGCGGGCTTCACGGCCGAGGTCCGGACGATCCTGCTCGCCCAGCAGGATACGCTCCGCCATGCCGTGGTGGCGGAGCGCGATCAGGCCTACGCCGAGTTACGGGCGGTCATCGACGCCGCGGTCGACGCCATGGTCCTGATTTCGCCGGAACGGCGGACCTTGATGGTGAATCACCGTTTCACCCAGGTGTTCGGCATCGCCCCGGAGCAAATGATCGGCAAGGGCTTCGAGGAAGTGCGACCGATCGTCGAGCCGTTGTACGCCAATCCGGAGGTGTTGGGGCGGCTCATCATGCGCGTCGCCAGCAGCGCCGAGGACGCCACGGCGGACCTCTTCCAGATCAAGCCGCAATTGCGGGTGCTCCAACTGCATTCGGTGCCGGTGCAACGCCCCGACGGCGACCTGTTGGGCCGGCTGCACATCTTCCGCGATGTGACACGCGAGCGCGAGGTCGACCGTCGCGAACGGGAGTTCCTGGCCGGCGTCTCGCACGAGCTGCGCACCCCGCTCACGTCGATTAAGGGCTACGCTGAGCTGCTGCTGGACGAAGACCTCGGCGGCGCGGAACGGCTCGAGTTCCTGGAGATTATCCGGAGCAACGCCGACCGGATGAAAAGCATGGTCAACGATCTCATCGACCTGTCCGGGCTCGAGCTGGGCCAACTGGCGCTCCGACCCGGTTGGGTCGATATCGCGTTGCTGATGGAGCGGGTCGTGGCCGCCTTACGCCGTCAGATCGCCGACAAGCGCCAACGGCTGGTGGTCGACGTGCCGGCATCGCTCCCGGCGCTCTGGGCCGATGGCGACCGGCTCAACCAGGTGTTCACCAACCTTGTCGCGAATGCCAACCACTACACGCCGGAAGGCGGCAGCATCACCCTCCGGGCGACGGCCGACGACCGGGTGATGCGTATCGCGGTCGCCGACACGGGCGTCGGCATGAGCGCCGAAGAGCAGGTCCATCTCTTCACCAAGTTCTATCGGATTCGCAACCGGCGGACCGAGGGGATCCACGGCACCGGCCTCGGCCTCGCCATCTGCCGGTCGCTCGTCGACCTGCACGAGGGCACGATTCGGGTGCAGAGCACGCCCGGCGCCGGTTCGACCTTCACCGTCGAACTGCCGCTGAGAACAGGCGAGGAGGCGTAGGCAGCTCCGCAACCGCTTTGCGTGCTACTATCGCCGTACGTCCGTGACGACGCGTCACCACAGGGAAGGTTTGCCGGGCCATGGCAGTTGCAGCGAGCGCGCTCCGCACCAAGATAGAGCAGGACGGCTATGCGGTCGTCCCGAACGTCGTCCCCCAGAAGCTGCTGGACGCGGTCGTTGCCGATATCTGGCAGCACACCGGCGCCGACCCCAACGACCGGGAATCCTGGTACAAACCGGGCATCGTCGCCCCCACTGGTATGGTGGAGATGTACCAGTATCAGTCGATGTGGGACACGCGGCAGTATCCCCGCGTCCACGAGGTATTCAGCGATATCTTCGGCAGTCCGAAGCTGTGGGTGAGCCTGGACCGGGTCAATCTCAAGCCGCCGGCCGACCCGCGCCATCCCGAGCACGACCACAAGGGCTTCATTCACTGGGACACCGACACCTCAAAATACCCGGATATCCCCTTTCGCGTCCAGGGCGTGCTCGCGCTCGCGGATACCGAGGCGAGCCAGGGCGGCTTCCAGTGCGTTCCCGCTCTCTACCGGGAGTTGGGCGCCTGGATCGCCCGCCAGCCGGCGGATCGTCCGCCGCGCAAGCCCGACCTGACCGGCTACCAGATCGAGCAGATCGCGCTCAAAGCCGGGGACATGGTCATCTGGAGCACGCTGATGCCGCACGGGAACGGGCACAACGTGTCGGATCGGCCCCGACTGGCGCAATACATCAGCATGTCGCCGGCCCGCGACGACGAGGCGGCGCGCGAGAGCCGCGTTCGCGCCTGGCAGGAGCGCATCCCGCCGCCCGGCACGGCCTTCCCCGGCGACCCCCGGAAGATCGAGCAGCAAGCCGGTTCCCCGGCCCACCTCACGCCGCTCGGCCGAAGGCTCCTCGGCGCCGATCCCTGGGTGTGACGGCTACGTCGCCGCCGCGCCGGCGGCGAAGCGGCGTTCCTGGCGGATCGACTCGCGGACCCGGCCGCGCAGGACGGCGATGCTGATCGCACCGATTGCCAGCAGCCAGAAGATGCTGCCAAGGCCGGCCAGGGGATCCCAATCCCAGGCGGCGTGGAGGACGCTGGACAGGACATAGGCGCCGAAGATCCCGGCGGAGGCGGTGCGAACGCCGCCATACCGCTGCCGCCAGACTACCGCGGCGATGGCGGCCGTCCACGTGCCATGCCCGAAGGAGCCAAGCGCCTGCCGGAGCCAGAGCGTCGAAAGAAAGTCGGGAATGCCGTGTTGGGAGAGCGCGGCGATGGCATAGCCGGCATTTTCGAAGGCGGCGAAGCCCATGCCGGCGGCGGCGCCAAAGATCACGCCGTCCAGCTCAAACCGATAGCGCGTCCGGCGCAACAGGAGGACGACGAGCAGGATTTTCACGCCTTCCTCGGTGAAGCCGGTCAGCAAGGCGGGGACCAGGGCGCCGGCGCCGGCGTGCTCCACGGCCTCCAGCACGCCGGCGGACGGGATGCCGAACAGGGCCGTCAGCAGCCCGGTGCGAACCAGCGCGCCCGGTGGGACGCCGCCGAACGCGTCGATTTCTTCCACGTACTCGACGTAGACCACCGGCACGAAGAAACTGCCCACCACCAGCACGGCCGCCACGGCAATGACGCTGCCCGTCTCGGCCGTGAGGGCCGTCAGGCACGCAAAGAGGACCAGGCCGACGACGAGGACGACCCGATAGTGCCGGTGGCGATGGGCACCGACATGGGGCATCAGCGGCGCGGTGGGGTCGGCCAGGAGCGGATGGCGTGGCATGGTCACCGCGCTGGGAACGCCGGCGTCTGCACGGCGCGGACCCGCCAACCGCACGCCAAACAGCGCGATAACAGCGCATTCCAGGGGCGACACAATCAGGGCGACCACCCCCTCATTCGCCGCAAAAACGTCGTCGCCGCGCATGGCGGTGTTCCCAAGGACCGATGCCACCGCGACCAAGGCGACCACGCCGGCAATGGCGCCGACGACCAGCCCACCGATGATCGCGGCGAGCGCCGCCGTCCAACGGTGACGCATCCGGCTGACCGCGGCGGCCACCAGTAAGCCGCCCACCAGGGCGAATGCCGGTGGAACGACGTAGAGGGCATGGGAGGCGACCGATCGCTGCACCGCCAAGGAGGCCGCCCAGATGAGCGCCGCCAGCGCGATGACGAGCGCGACAACCGCGACCGGCACGCCAGGGAACGCGGAGTGCGAGCGTGACTCCATCACCGACGCGTTCCCCCAATCTGGACCTGAGAGCGATGAAGGATGCCAGCGCACAGTGTAGCGCGCGACCACCGACGCTGCCAGGCAACGCGGTTAGCCCAATAGCGAGGCGGGCGTGGCCGGGGCCACGCCCGCCTCGCTGCCGGCCCGCTGCATGGCCGGGCGGAGTTTGGTATACTCGGCGTGACGAGGTGAAACGAGGCGGCCATGTCCGATGTTTCCCGAAAGCGCGCGCATCCTCTGCCGCGTTATCTCGGCGTGCTGTCGATCACCGGTCATTTCCGAAACAACCCCTGGGCCCACTCGATCGCTTCAAAACGCCCGCCGCATGAGCGCTAGGAAGCGACCGCTTGGGGCATCGTCGGTCGCGTGATGGTCGCGCGGCATGCAGAAGGAGGACTCGGTGCAATCGAGCTGGTATGGCAAAGTCGAAAAAGCCCATCGCTATGCAGCCGAAAGGGAGTCGCGCATCCGCTTCAACACGTTCGCCGTCACATTCCATGGCGACAATGACGAACATGAGGTCTCACTGAAAGATGGCGCCTGGCACTGCAGTTGCCATTTCTTCCAAGGCTGGCAGCGCTGCTGCCACACCATGGCCCTGGAGCAGATCCTGCGGGGCATGCTTACCGAAGAGGCCGCGGAAAGCGGCGGCGTGCCGACGCCGGTAGCCGTCTGACCTACCGGGAGGGCCGCAGGCGCGGCCCTCCCCCTCCCCTCCGGCCGATTACCCGGCCGCGGGCGCGACGGCGTTCGCCG
>JAICXR010000272.1 GCA_025980355.1 Chloroflexota bacterium
AACGGAATGCCCTCTGGCAAGCGGACGCCGGCCAGGTCGAGGAAGGTCGGGTAGAGGTCGACCAGGGAGACGTTCGCCTGCACTCGACGCCCGACCGCCACGCCGGGGCCGGCAACGATCAACGGGACCCGGGCCGACCACTCCCGCACGATCCGCTTGAACCACATGCCGTGCTCGCCACATTGGTCGCCATGGTCGCTGGTGAAGACGACGACGGTCTGCCGGGAGAGGTCGAGGCGATCGAGCTCGGCCAGCAGCTCGCCGAGCTTGTCGTCGACATAACTGGTGGAGGCGTAGTAGCCGCGGCGGGAGCGGTAGATATCCTCCGGCGTCGGCGCCACCCGGTCGACGCCGTGGTAGCTGTTCACCCAGACGTCCGCCGGGTGCGGCCGGTAGCCGGGCGGCGGTGGCTCCGGCATGCCGATCTCCACGCCGTCATAGCGATCCCAGTAGTCCGGCGTGGCGACGTACGGGTCGTGCGGGTGGGTATAGGAGACACAGAGGCACCAGGGCTGGGCGCTGGCCGGGCCACGGCGACGGGCGAGGCCGCGCAGGCGCTCCAGGGCGCGGAAATGGACTTCCTCGTCGTATTCGAGCTGGTAGCTCCAGGAAATCGGGCCCGACTCCTTGACCATCTGCGCCATCTGCCGGACGTAGCTGGCGCCGGTCTCCGTGTCGCCGGGCAGGCCGACGCGCCGGGGCGGGTCCCCTTGCTCCGACCAGAGCTTGGTCCACATGAAATCGGCGGGGTAGATGTCCGTCGTTAGCCGTTCCTCGAAGCCGTGCAGTTGGTCGGGACCGACGAAGTGCATCTTGCCCGACAGCACCGTGAGGTAGCCGGCCCGCCGCAGGTGGTGGACGAATGTCGGCACCGAGGCCGGCAATTCTTCGGAGTTGTCATTCACCGGCAACCGGCCGGAGAGCCGCCCGGTCATCATGGAGGCGCGCGAGGGGGCGCAGAGCGGCGAATTGCAGTAACTGTGGGCAAACACGACGCCCCGCTGCGCCAACGCCGCCATGTGCGGCGTCAGGACATCGCGGTTGCCGTACGGCGACGTCGCCAGGGCACTGAGCTGGTCGGCCATGACGAAGAGGATATTCGGCGGAGGATCGGATGCGGACATCAGAACCGCCCGTCGCGCTGCTCGATGTGGGTGGGTTTGTCGTGGGTGGGGCCGCCGATCTGCACCCAGTGGGCCACCCAGCGGATCATCCGCTCCAGCGGGACCTGTGGATAGCCGAAGAGATCGTGCGCCCGGCCGGCGTTGCTCAGGAGGGCGGTCGACGCTTCGTCGCCGGCGAAGGCCGGCGCCGGACGGCCGAGCAACGCCGCGAAACGGCGGGCCAGCACCCGGACGGAGACGGTCTCCGGCCCGGTGATGTTGAGCAGCAGCGGCGGGTTGTTCGCGTGGGCGAGCGCGCGCAGGGCAACGGCATTGGCGTCGCCCTGCCAGATGGCGTTGACATTCCCCATTGCCAGATCGATCACGTCACCGCGCAAGACGCGCTGTGCCACGTCCAGCAAGACGCCGTAGCGGAGGTCGATCGCGTAGTTCAGCCTGAACATGACGGCCGGCGTGCCGTGCCGTGCCGAGACGTGCTCGACCATCCGTTCCCGTCCCAGGCAGGACTGCGCGTACTCGCCCACCGGCGAGGGTGACATATCCTCGCGCGCGCCGCCGGACGTGACGGGGACGAGCGGATAGACGTTGCCGGTCGAGAAGACGACCAGACGCGAGCGCCGGTAGCGATGGGCAACCAACGCCGGCAGGTAGGTGTTCATGGCCCAGGTAAGCGATTCCGCGCCGGTGGACCCGAATTTCCGGCCCGCCATGAAGACGACGTTGGGCGCATCCGGCAGGCGGTCCATGGCGCCGTCGTCGAGCAAATCGAGTGCAACCGTCTCCACACCGCCTCGGTCCAGGCGTTCGCGCAGTCCATGCTCGCTAAAGCGGGAGACGGCGATGACTCGTGCCGGCTGGCCGCCCTCCTGCATCGCTCGGGCCGCCAGGAGGGTGAGGGTCGGCCCCATCTTGCCCCCCGCGCCCAGCACCAGCAGATCGCCGGGGACGGACCGCAGGGCCTCGACCACGGCCGGCGTCGGCGTCGTCAGGAATTCATCTAGAGCGGGTTCTGTTTCGATCAGTTCGGGGAGTTCGAGCACGTCTCTCCTTCAGTCAAGGTCGCCTGGCGAATAAACTCGCCGCGCCCTTTAGCAAAACCCGCCCTCGCGGGTTCGGATCCAGTCCGCGTAGGCGGACTTCGCTGATCGGTAGGCGCGACTTCAGTCGCCAGCCGAAACCTTCCGGACTCGCAGCGTCGCTCACCGCAGCCATTCATCGAGGTGTTCGGCGACGAAGGCGTCGTCGCGCAGATCGGGGTAGGCCGCGTACACCCGGTCGATGGCGTCGAGCTGACCGGGCGACAGCTCCTCTTCGGGATCGAGGCACCAGCGGCCGCGCAGAAGCCCCTGTCGGCGCAGGGCTTCGTGGATGCCCGGGATGCATCCGACGAAATTATGGTCGACGTCGAAGAGCGCGGCATTCGCGTCGGTCAACGCCGTGGCATGGTGCAGCAGGGCGATCGGCACGCCCGCCCCGGCCGCCCGGAGTTGTTGTACCTCGGCCAGGGTCTCCACGGCGCAGCGCGTCCACACCGCCCACTGGCCGAGCAATCCACCGGCGAAATGCACATCGACAGCGCTATCCCCGACCGGCAAGCGATAGTGCTGCAGAAGGTCGGCGACGATATGGTCGTCGTTGCCCGTGTAGAGGGCGATGTCCCCGGCCCGGCCCGCCTCGGCTACGGCGCGCACGACGTCCAGCGTCTGGTAGCGATTGAACGGCGCAACCTTGATTGCAACCACGCGCTCCAATGCGGCGAACCGCCGCCAGAAGGAGCGGGACAGCCGTCGCCCGCCGACCGCCGGTTGGAGATAGAAGCCGAACAGCGGGATGATTTCGGCGACCGCGGCGCAGTGCTCCAGCAGCGCCGAATCGTCGGCGTCGGCGAGCGCGGCGAGGCTTAGCAGGCCGGCCTGATAGCCGAGCCTCGCCGCGAGATCCGCCTCGGCGACCGCCTGGCGGGTTGGTCCGACGATGCCGGCGATCAGGATGGGCGACGTTCCCGTGGACGCGGCGTGTTCCCGCGCTGTCGTCGCGGCGAGCTCCAGTACCGGTTCATACAGGCCAACCGAAGCATCGTGGATGGCGAACTGCGTCGTGTGGACGCCGACAGCGACGCCGCCGGCGCCGGCCGCCAGGTAGTAGCGCGTGAGGGCGCGCTGGTGCTGCTCGTCGAGCCGTCGCGCCGCGGTGAGCGCCAACGGGTGCGCGGGGATCACCATCCCGCGGCGGAGCGCGTCCCGAACATCGTCGGGACCGAGTGGATCGGTCATTGCAGGCTCCGTTGTGTGGCGTGCCGGCCCCCGGCGCGGAATCGCCGGGGCGCGACGACTGCCGGTTGCCTATTTATTGGTACTATCCAGCAACCCTTGCAACTGGCTCATCGCCTGCGCCAGGCCGTCCTGCACGGTGACCTTCTGGGCGAGCAAGTTGTTCCAGAGCGGGGTCGCGATGTTGTTCTCCCATTGTGCGTTCGCCGGGATGGCGCGGACGGGGTCCGGGCCGGCGGCGATCTTGAGGGAGTTGACCAGGACGTCAATGTTCGCCGACGCGGGCACCTTGGCGAAGGACGTCTTCGCCGCGGCGGCGGCGTCGGAAGCGAGGACCGGCATGCGCCCGACCAGGTTTGGATACCGGGCGTCCTGGATGCACCACTTGATGAAGTTCCAGGCGCTGTCGGGGTCCTTGATGTTCGAGCTCATCGCCAGTTGGATCGTGTCCTGATCCGGGCTGGCGGCCGTTCCCTTGGGGAAGGTGCACATCACGTACTCGTTCTTGTACTGGTTGGGATCGGTGAAGAACTTCAACTGCCAGCCGCCGATGAATGAGAGGGCCGTCTGGCCGGCCGCCCAGCGCTTGTCGTTCCCGCTGGCGGAGAGCTTGACCGCCGGGCTGGCGGTGCTCGTCTGGTCCTTCAGAATCATATCGAGGTAGCTCTGCAAGGTCTGGATCATCTCCGGCGAGTTGCCGATGGCCTTGGTGAAGTCCGGCGAAACCCAGTGCGCCTGCCACTGCATCGGAAGCGTGTAATCCCAGTCCCCGAGCTCCTCGGCGCCGGCGACCTGATACGTCGTGCCCTGCTTCTTGGTGAGCTTCTGGGCATAGGTGCGGTATTGGTCCCAGGTGAAGGGGTTGTTCCAGTCCGATGAGGGCGGCGTGAGACCGGCGGCGGCGATCATGTTGGGGTTGTAGATCATAGCGATGGCGTTGCCGCCCAAGCCCCATGGTAACGAGTACTGCTTGCCGTTCCAAGAGCCAAAGGTCTTGAGCACGTTCGGGTTGTAGCCGCTCATGTCGTACTTGTCGCGGGCGATGAACGGCTCGATCGGCTGGAGCGCGCCCGGCTTGGCGAGCGCCTGGATGAAGGTCACCTTGCCGATCACGTCGATCGGCGTCCCCGCCGCCGCGAAGGTGAGGAGCTTCTCGTACTTGTCGGCGTCGCCACCGCCGATGTTGTACGGCTCCACCTTGGCTTTCGGGTTCGCCTGGTTCCACGGCGCCACGAACGCGTCGTAGCTCGCCGGGGTCAGCGGCGCATCGATCTCGACCATCCAGGTTAGCGTCCCGGCCACCCCGAGCTTGACGGTCGCCGTGGCGGACGTGCTGGAGGCGGACACGGCGGCAGCCGAGCTGCTGGATACCGTGGTCGAGGCGACGCTGCTTGATGTGGCGGCCGTCGGGGAGGCGCTGGTCGTGGCTGCCGACGCGCTGGCGGACGTGGCCGCCGAAATCGCCGTGCTCGTCGCGCTGGTCACGGCCGTGGGGACCGGGGCGGCACTGCTGGGAGCGGCCGAACTGGTCGCCGCCGCGGTGCTCGCGGTCACCGAGGCGGCGCCGCCGCACGCCGCGAGGACGCCGATCGCCGGCAACGCCACCGCCGCCCCCAGCGCCTGTCGTAGGAGCGTCCGCCGCGAAGTCAAGGATGAACCAGGCATGCCAACTCCTCTCGCACTCACCAACACCGACATCGTCACCGATCCGGATTTGCGGTCGCCGACCACCACGTCGCGACTGAATCACGCCAGCTAGGCGGCGTGCCGCCGCGAAATTCGAACCGGGATGGTTACCAGGGCGATTGTCCGTTGTCCGAACCAATTGGGTTTAACATACGGGCAGCAAGATGT
>JAICXR010000089.1 GCA_025980355.1 Chloroflexota bacterium
GCCCGCCCCAGGAAAAAGCCGGCCAGGAGGCCGAGGAGCACGGCGGATAGGAGCGCCGCGGCCGCCGGGCGCCGGCGCGGTGGTGGTCGATTCCTCAGGGCTGGTTCCTTACTGGGACGATGATGTGGTCGTCCGGCTGCGCCGCGCCATCGGCGGCGAACACGGGGAGGCGAGACTGGGGCTGGCCCTGCGGGTAGGCGCCAATCTCCACCCGCGTCGTCCCCGCCGACAATCCGGCGGGAACGGGAATTGTCAGCGTATCGTCAATGGTCTCTCCCGCCGGCCAGAGGTCGGTCGGGTAGTGGCCGTCCAACGGCTCGGCGTCGGACCCGGCGACGGCTTTGCCATCGGGCCCCAGGAGGTGGGCGAAGAGGACGAGGCGCGGCAGGGGCGCCCGCAGGGCGCGCAGGCGCAGGTGCACCTGCAGCGTGTCGGCGCCGGACGTGGGCGGCACGATCGCGGTCGACAGGAGGCCGAGGTCGGCGCCGTAGCGGTATTGCGCTGCGCCGCCTTGTGCCGTGACGGGCTGGCCGATACGGAAACGCCCCAGGAAGGGCGTCAGGGGACGCCCGGCACTGTCCGTGGCGGCGAGCGCGATGGGCCGCAGATAGCCGGGATGGTTCGGCTGCGGGTCCAGCACCTGCTGCTCCACGCCGACAACGAGGCGCCCCATCTGCGGCGCCGGCGCGTCGGCGGCGACGGTGAGCTCGTACGGGTCGGCGTAGGTCGGCCCGACCCGCCAGAGCGGCGTGCCCAGGTTGCCGCGTCCGGGCAGGCCGTCGACGCCACCCAGCACCGAACCGCCGGCATCGACGACGTGGACGCCGACGGTGTACGACGTGGACATCGGTCGTAAGGCCTGCCAGTAGAGGGTCACGTGGACGACGCCACCGGGCGGCACGGAATCGTCTTCGACGCGGTAGCCGACGAGGTGCATCGAGCCGAAGACCACGTCCACCGGATTTGGGATCGGGGTCCCAGTCGGGACGGGCGCCGGCGCCGCGTAGGCGGGCACGACCACGTTCGGCAGCAACCAGAGGGAAAGGGCGGCCAGGCCGACACCGGGTACGGCCAGCAGCGCCGGCAGCCGCCGGGTGAAGGCGGAGAGGCCGAGGGCCAGCAGCAGGCCAACGGCGCCGATCGCGCCGAACAGGTAGCGACCGGGCACCAGCGTCGGGGCCTCATAGTAGATGGCCCGGTAGAGCGGCTCCGGCAGCATGACGAGGAAGAAGACGGCCAGGACGGCCGCCCCGCGCCAGGACGGCGGTATGGCGGCATTCGTAACACCGGCCCGGCGCCGGACGATGGCAGAAACCAGCAGCCAGAGCAGCCCCGCCAGGCAGAGCAGGGTGAAGGCCAGCAGCGCGTCGTAGACGCGGTCCGGCGCGCCGAGCGTCCCCCAGCCGATCAGGGCCCAGAAGCTGCGGAAGGTGTAGGTGACCAGGCGCGAGACGAAGCTGCCGGACGCGCTGTGGAGGACGGCGGTGCCCTTGAAGGCCGGGTTGTTGATGATGTCGCTCGTCTCGGTGCGGTCGGTGATCCAGTGGCCAAACAGCAGGCGGTTACGCAGAAACCACCAGCCGGCGACGATGACGACGCTGGCGACGAACCCGCCGCCCCACCGAACGAGGGCAGGGAAGTGGCGCTTGGGCCACCAGGCGAGGAGCAGGACGACGACGGCGAAGGGCAGCAAGGCCAGCGCGGAGTTCTTGGTCAGCAGGCTCAGGCCGACCGCCACGCCGAACCAGACGGCACGCCCCACGGTGGGCGACTGCAGCATCGCCAGTGCCGCGAGCAAGGCCAGGCCGAAGGTCACCGGCACCAGGGCGTCGTTAGTCACGGCGTCGGTGACGCCGAGCGCCGTCGGCACAAAGGCGGCAATCGCGGCGCCGGCGAGGGCCACCCAGGGCCGCCCCGGCAAGGCCAGCCGCCCGGCCAGGTAGGTGAGCAAGACCGTCAGGCCGTCGAGCAACACCGACCAGAATCGCGCGATATGCAGCAGCAAGAGGCCGTCCTGCCAGGGGAATGCTTCGACGCTCGGCACGTGGACGGCGGCGTTGACGCCGCGACTGCCGTCGCCGTTGAGGAAGAACGGGTTCATCGGCGGCCGGTACTGCCCGCCGAGGCCGAGCAGGTGGCCGGCGACACCAGGCACGACGTAGTAGAGGGGCGGCTGGTGCCCCTCGTCAAAGTAGGGCGTGAGCAACCCGCCCGGATCGGGCAAGGTCAGATCCTGGGCAATGTGGTCGACGTAGGCGGCGTGCCCCGTCTCGTCGTGCGACTCCAGCGGCGGCTGCAGGATGCTATAGGCGGCGCCCAGCGCGAGGCGGGCGAGGATGAGGAGCGAGAGGAGGACGACGGGGCCGCGCCTGCCGTCAATGCCCTTGCGGTCAATGATTGTACACCGGCACGATGCGCGTCTCCGAATCACCCTCTATTGACGCGAGAACGTCGACATAGTCACGGATGCTGGAGTTGTCGATCTTGCGCTTCAGCAGCTCGTCCACCTGGAAGATGCCGGCGGAGTTGTTCATTTCGATCGCGATACTGATCGGCTTCTGCGGCCCCTTGCCGATAATCACGCGGTCGATGGCGGCCGCCGATACGGAGTGGATGTCGAGCTTGCCGGCCTGAAAGGGGATGCGCGAACGCCCTTTGGACATATCCAGGGCGTCGGCGACCTTGACGCAGCCGGCTTCGATGGTGAGGCACGTTTCCTCCCAGTCGTGGGCGACGATCGCGTGCAGCACCTCGCTGACGATGATCGTCCGCTCCGGCTCGTCGTAGAGGGTAGAAAGCAGGTCTCGCGCCTTGGGAGCGGCCAGCACCAGGCTGTAGCGTTCGTGCTGATGGCGATGGACAGAGATGCCGATGTCGTGGAGCGCCGCTGCCAGGACCACGATCACTTCGGCGTCGGTGCGGTGCAGACCGTGATCTTTGACAACGCCCGCTTCGATGCCGGCGTCGAAGAGGAGGCGCAGGAGGCGCAAAGCGATGTTGGCAACGATTCGGATATGGATGGGGCCGTGATCGGTGATGTGGGAACGGTCGATGGCGTTAACGTTGGCGCAGCGCCAGAGTTGGTGGAGCTCCGCGTCTTGCCGGATGCGTTCCAGCAGCCCTTCCAGCTTCTGGTTGTGCCGGGTCGGAACCGAGAAGCCTCCGCTGAGCGCCGGTTCCTGATGGCGAAGCGCCGTACCGACGACGCGGAGCTGTTGTTCCTCCGGGCCACCCCCGGCAAGGACGTCGACGCTGCCGTTTGTCGCCGGCAGAACGACCTCCCTCCCCTGGCGCGGTCGCTCGCGCTCGCCGTCCTTTGCCATCGGGTCCCCATGCCTGCTGTCTGGGCCGACGCTGCGGACGCTCCGGCCATCACCTGAATAACAGCATAGCACGGGCGGTTCCCGTCCGGGCTAGCCCATATGTGCTGGAGACCGCCGCCGCCGGGTGCTCGCTGCTATCGTTCTCGTAATGTTCAGCGGCCAGGCTTAGGCTACCTGTTGGGGCGGAGTGAAGGAGGACGGCCGATGAAGCCTCTCCTTTTCCCACACCGTTTCAGTGGCACGGCGACCACCCGGTGGTGGGAGCGCCTCCTGCGCCTGCCGGCGGCAATGGCGCTGTCGGGCGCGGCGCTCGTCGCGGCGCCGCCGGCGTCGGGTTGGCCTTGGCGACCGTCGCTGGCCGGCCTGATCGCCGCAGCGATCCTCTGGCTGGCCGTTTGGGCGCTACGCGACGACTGGGGGATAACACGCTGGGTCTGGCCCGGCCTTGCGCTGGCCCTGGGAGTCGGCGAGTTGGCCGGTGTGCTGACCGGGATTGTCCCGGCGGTCGCGCTGCTGCCATTGCTGGCGACCGTGCCGGTGTATCCGTTGGAGAGCCTCGCGCTCCTGGCGCTGGCCTCGGCCGCCTTGCTCGCGCGCGGCGCGCCGGTCGCCGCCATGCTGCCGTGGGACGTCACGGCATGGTCGATCATCGTCGCCGCCGCCTTGCTCCGCCTCTTGGCGCGGGGGCGACACCAGGCCAGCACGCTGCTCGGCGACTGCGTCCGGGTGGTGTCCTCGCCGGATGATGCCGAGAGCCTGCACCTCCTCCAGCAGTTCGCGCCGACGGGTGAGGTCGGCCTACTGCGCGGTGAGACGGGGCAATCGGGGATCAGCGCGGTCGAGCGTCCCTTTATCTGGCTGCAGGGAGACCGCCTCCATAAGGGGAAGGCGCTGGTCGCCCCGGGCATGGTGCAGTTGCCGGCGGCCTTTCCACGGGGGCGCACGTCGACGATCGATCTGCCGGCCGCTCCCGGCACCAAACTCTACGTGGTCGGCCAACCCAGAGGCGATGACGCCCTGCTCCGCGATGTCGCCGGGCTGATCGGCCTGCGAGAATCGCACCGCCTGCTGACGGCGCGCCTGCGATCGGCCGACTACAGCGCGCTGGAGAGCCTGGTGCAAGCGTTGGATGCCCGCGACCCCTATACGCGCGGCCACTCCGAGCGCGTCGCCCACTTCGCCGTGGTCATCGGCGAGGCGCTCGGCCTGAGCGCCGACCTCATTGATGCGCTGCAGCGAGGGGGCATGCTCCACGATATCGGCAAGATCGGCATTCCCGAGCACATCCTGCACAAGCCGGATCGCCTGACGGCAGAGGAATATGCGGTGATGCAGCGCCACGTCAAGATCGGCATCCAGATTATCGACGCGATCAACAGCTCCGCCAGCGTGCTCGACATTGTGAGCAGCCACCACGAGCACCATAACGGCACCGGCTATCCGCGACAGCTGCAGGGCGAACAAATCCCGCTACTCGCCCGCATCACCCACGTGGCGGACTCCTACGAGGCGATGACGTCGGCCCGCAGCTACAATCGACCGCGCCCCACATCGGAGGGTATCGCCGAGCTGCGCCGCTGCGCCGGCACCCAGTTCCACCCGGATATCGTGGAGGCCTTCGCCCTGGTCATGCAACCGAGTAGGGGACGCGGCGTTCCCGCCGTGGTATGATTGGCGGCTGCCGCTCGCTGTCTTGCCGGCAGATTGCCGTGACGTGGGGGGGACATGCGGGCGAGATTGGAGCGGCTCCGCCCGCTGATCGCCGAGGCGGCGCTGGACGTGCTGCTCGTGGCCGGCGCCGACAATCGGCGCTACCTTTCCGGCTTCACCGGCAGCGCCGGGGCACTCCTGGTCAGCCCGGACGGTGCCTGGCTCGTCGCTGATTTCCGCTACTGGCAGCAGGCCGCCGCGCAGGTCGCCGACTTCGCCATCGTGCGCATGCCGCCCATGACGCGCCTGGAAACGACCCTCCCCAGCCTCGTGGCCGAGCACGGCTGGCGGCGCATCGGGGTGGAAGCCGATCACCTGACGCTCGAAGCCTTCGACCTGCTGACGCAGGCCCTAGCGGAGCGATCGGCAACGCTGGTCAAAACGACCGGTCTCGTGGACCGGCTGCGCCAGGCCAAGGACGCGGAGGAGCTTCGCCGCATCCAGGCGGCGGTCGACCTGACGGATGCGGCGATGGAGCACGCGGCCGGCATCCTGCGGCCAGGCATAAGCGAAGCGGACGTGGCCTGGGCGGTCGAGGCCTTTATGCGCACGCACGGCGGGCAGGAGCTGGCCTTCCCGGCGATCGTCGCCTTTGGCGCGAACAGCGCGCTGCCCCACCACCACCCGGGCGCCTATCAACTGCGGGCTGCCGATCCGGTCGTGATCGACATGGGAGCACGCGTGGATGGCTATTGCGCCGACCTCACCCGCAGCTTCTGCCTGGCCCCCGCCGACAGCCACTATGCCGACGTCTATGCTATCGTGTTAGAGGCGCTGCGCGCTGCCGAGCGGCAGATGCATGCCGGGCTCACCGGCCAGCAGGCGGACGCCATCGCCCGCTCCGTCATCACGGAGCACGGGTACGGCGAGTTCTTCGGGCACGGCCTCGGCCATAGCCTGGGTCTCGCCATCCACGAGGCGCCCGCCCTCTCCCGGCTCAACGACCTGCCGATGCCCGTCGGAGCGGTTGAGACGGTCGAGCCCGGTATCTATCTTCCGGATTGGGGGGGCATCCGCATCGAGGATGTGGTGGTGCTGGAGGACGAGGGCGCACGCGTCCTGACCGGATCGCCGAAGTAGGGGGAACATCGCGATGATTGCCACTGGGGACTTGCGCAAAGGCATTGCCATCGAGTTTGACGGCAACCTGTACCGGATCGAGGATTTCCAGCACGTGAAAATGGGGCGCGGCAGCGCCTACGTCAAACTCAAGCTCCGCAACATCCGCAAGGGCGATATCACCGAGCGGACGTTCCAGGCGGGCGAGCGTTTCCAGCGCGCCACCTTGGACAAGAGCGAGGTGCAATTCCTCTACCGGGACGAAGACACGTTCCACTTCATGAACACGGCGACCTACGACCAGTTCGCGATCGACCTGGCCAGGCTGGGTAACGCCGTGAACTTCCTCAAGGAGAACGCTACGGTCGCGCTCCTGACCTACGGGGACGAACCGATCTCGGTGGAGATGCCGCCATCCGTGGAGATGGAGGTGACCTACACGGAACCCGGCATCAAGGGGGACACTGCGACGGGCGGGACAAAGCCGGCCACCATCGAGACCGGCTACACCGTGCAGGTGCCGTTATTCGTGAACACCGGCGACCATATCCGGGTCGATACGCGGACCGGCGACTACGTTGAGCGCGTCAGCTAGCGGGGAGATTCGTGCCGTGGCTGCCAGCGACCTACCCTTCGCCGAGTTCCTCGACGTGTACCTGTCCGGCATCCTGAAGGCGTTCGACGCCTCGACCGTGGCCGACCTGGACTTGCAGTACGGGGATGTGCGTCTCACGCTGCGCCGTCCCGTGACGGTCTCCGGCGCCGGTACGGTCGTCGCGACCGTCGGCGGGGCGGCCGAGACGCCGCCGGCGGAGGCGCAACCGGAGGGTCACACCATCACCGCGCAGATGGTCGGCACCTTCTACCTGACGCCGGCGCCGGGGAAGCCGCCGCTCGTGCAAGAAGGAGATCTCATCGAAAAAGGACAGGTCATCGGCATCATCGAAGCGATGAAGGTGATGAACGAACTGGAGGCGGAGATCGGGGGGCGCGTGATACGCATCCTGGTGAAGAACCAGGAGCCCGTGGAGTACGGCCAGCCGCTGATGCTGATCGCCCCGGAGTAGCGCATGCGAATCCTGGGCGTGGCCGACGTCACGCGCTACCTGAAGGAGATGCTGCTCCTCGACCCGGTGGTCGGTGACATCTGGGTGCGCGGGGAAGTGTCGAACGTGTCGCGCCCCGCGTCCGGCCACGTCTATTGGACGCTGAAGGACGGCACGACCCAACTGAAGTGCATCATGTTCCGGCGGGAGGCGCTATTCCAGGCCGTTCGGCCCCAGGCGGGGATGGAGCTCCTGGCGCACGGTCGGATCGATGTCTACGAATCGGCCGGGGCGTACCAGCTCTACGTGAACCTGCTGGAACGGCAAGGGATCGGCGTCCTCTACGCCCGCTTTGAGGCGTTGAAGCGGCAGTTAGAGGCGGAAGGGCTGTTCGCCGCCGAGCGCAAGCGTCCCCTGCCGGAGCGGCCCCGACGGATCGGCTTGGTGACCTCGCCGTCCGGGGCGGTGTTGCACGACGTGGTTAGCGTGCTGGGGCGCCGCTGGCCCCACACCGAACTGATCCTGGCGCCGGCGACCGTCCAGGGCCAGGAGGCGGCGGCGTCGATCTGCCGCGCCCTGGAGTGCCTGGGCCGGCTCGACGGCGTCGGCGTCGTGATCGTCGCCCGCGGTGGCGGCTCCCTGGAGGACCTGTGGGCCTTCAACGAGGAGGCGGTCGCGCGCAGCATCGCCGCCTCGCCGGTACCGGTCATCTCCGCCGTCGGCCACGAGACCGACTTCACCATCGCCGATTTCGTGGCCGACCTGAGGGCGCCCACACCGTCCGCGGCGGCGGAATTGGTGGCGCCGTCGATCGAGGACGACCAGTTGGCGGTGACGGACCTGCGCACCCGGCTCGTCGAGGCGGCCGAGGCGAGGCTCGCGGACGAACGACAACGCCTCGATGCTCTGCGCCGGCAACTGGCGTCGCGCGCCCCGCTGGCCCAGATCCGGCGGGCGCGACAGCAACTGGACGAGATCGACAGCGCCCTGCGCTTCCGCGTCACGACCCGGCTCGCCGCCGATCGGCGGCGCCTGGAGAGCCTCCGGCGGCAGCAGGCGCTACTGGACCCGCTGGGGACGCTGCAACGCGGCTACGCCATCGTCCGGCGCGCCGATGACGGGACGCTGGTGACCTCGCCGCAGCAGACGGTAACGGACGATGTCCTGGAGATCCAGCTCGCCGGCGGTCGCCTGCCGGTACGGGCCGGTCTGCCAGCACAATGAGCAGACCAGTAGCACATTCGGAAGGATACGAGGAAGCGATGGCCGAAGAAGCGGTAGTGGGCGACGTTCCCTTCGAGAGCGCCCTCGCCCGGCTCGACCAGATCGTGCGGGAGATGGAGGACTCGGCCCTGCCCTTGCAGCGCCTGTTGGTGCTCTTCGAGGAGGGGACGCTGCTCGGCAAACGCTGCCAGGAGTTGTTGGACCTCGCGGAGTTGCGGATTCAGCAGGTGGTACAGGATGCCGACGGTACTCCCCAACTACGCCGCTTCGAAGTCGGGGCGACACTGAACGGAACCGACCCGGCCTTCTAGCCACGACGGGGGACGACCATGCCGGAGATTACCGCCCTCACGCCGTCTACTCGGCGTAAGGGTCGCGTCCACCTCTACGTGGACGGCCGATTTATGGCCTCGGTGGACGCCATGACCGTCGCGCTCCACGGCCTCAAGGTCGGCCGGATCGTGCAGCAAGGCGACCTGGACGAACTGGAGCGCGACGCCGTGATCGCCCGCCTGGTTGACCGGTCGCTGCACTTCCTCAGCTTCCGCCCCCGCAGCGAGGCCGAGCTGCGCACCTATCTTCGGCGTCAGGAAGCAACGACCGAGCAAACCGCGGTGGTGCTGGAGGAATTACGCCGCCAGCAGCTCGTGGACGACGCGGCGTTCGCTCAGTTCTGGCGAGACTCCCGTGATCGCTTCTCGCCACGCGGCGAAGGGGCCCTCCGGGCGGAACTGCGGGCCAAGGGCGTCGCGACGGAGGTGGTGGCGGAGGTGATGCCCGACGCGGACGAGCAGGACGTCCTGGCGATGCGCGCCGCCGAACGCCAGGTGCGCACGCTCCGTGCCCTGGCCTGGCCGGAGTTCCGCGCCAGGTTGGTGGGCTACCTGCTACGCCGCGGCTTCGGCTTCGAGGTCGCGAACCGCACGGCTCGGGTTTTGTGGGGGGCGGTTCGCGGTGAGGCAGCCGAGGACGGGTATGAAGAATAACGACGGGATGTGCTTGGATGGCGAGCAGGGCCGCGACTGCGGCCTCGAGATAGCCCCCTGCACCGCAGTGCGGTCTTTGGGGCCGCAGACCGCAGTCGCGGCCAGTCCTCCCGATCCCTACATCACCTCCCTCCGCGCCCACCTGCCGGAGGGCTGGGGACTGCTCTCCTGGGGAACGGAGGACGGTTGAGAGTACTGGCTGGAAATTGCGTCCGGTCCGGACGCCCCCGCCCGGTTCATCAATGTCGATAGCAGCGTGACATCGCCTCAGGAGGTCGTGGCGCTGGTCCGGGGACGCTGATCCGCGCTTCTAGGCCGAGCCGCCGGCCGGCCGCGGCCGATCCC
>JAICXR010000196.1 GCA_025980355.1 Chloroflexota bacterium
CTCGGCCGGTCCCGAAGCGCCGTGATGCGCGTCCGTGGCGTGGACGCCGAACAGGTCGGCCAGGGCGAAGTCCGACCTCAGGTCGCCCCACTCGTCGTAGCGGCTCGTCTCGCCGCTGGCGAGGAGGCCGCCGCCGCCCTCTACGAACCGGCGCACTGCCCCGCACTGCCCGTCGCCGAGGGCGCCCAGATTGGGCAGGATCAGCATCGCCAGCCCGGTGCCATCCCGCTCGACGTGGTCGGCGTGCACGAATACATAAGGGATACGGGCGCGCAGCAGGGCGTTGGTGATGCCGCGCTGGGGAAGGCTCAGCCGCTCCTCGGCGGCGTCGCGGCCGTAGAAGTCGACGCAACGCTGCGACCAGACCACGCCGACCGTCGCCACCGGCACGCGCTGCAGCAGGTACTCCTCGTGGGCCTCGTGCCAGCGGAAGATGGCCTCGGCCGTGCGGTACTGGCGCCGATCCTCATGGTAGGCGCCGATGTGGTGCCACCAGGGCGAAATCCCGCCCGCGAAGCCGTCCAACGCCCACATGCGCACTTCCGGCTCCGGCTTACTGGCGACGCGGAAGGTTGGCTGTCCCGCCTGGTACATGGCGGTAGACTCGGGAATCAGCTTGTCCCAACCCAGGAGACCGTGGATGAGCCGACCGGCCTCGCCGTTGGCCTGGAAGCCGCGCGCGTTGCTGCGCGCCTGGGAGTCGAGCATGATGATCTCGGCCCGCTCGCAAATCGCCTGGTAATCGCGGAAGCGGCCCGCCTGACCGGCGACATCGCCCGCGTTCATGCCGATCCAGAGGCAGTCGGGGCCACCGGCGTCCCGCGTGGTGCGATTGTTGCGATCCCAGATCTCCACCCGCCGAGCATAGTTCCAGACGATCCATTGGCGATAGGCGTCGCTGTCCCAATCGTGGTCCCTTGGCAGCGCCAGGCCGCTGACGGCACGAAAGCGCCGGGCACAGTGCCGGCAATGGCAGATGCGCGAGCGGTCGAGGCCGCTCCAGCTGTTGTCGGTGACACCGTCGGGGCGACTACGCTCCACGATCTCCCGGAGGATGGCGGGGATGAACTCGTCGTAATACGGACTATTGACGCAGGCAACGAACAGCTCGCCCTCCCGGTAGGGACGGCCGGCGCCGTCCAGCGCGAACCAGTCGGGGTGCTCGATATAGCACCGCTCGTCCGCGCGGTTGGAGTCCATGCGCGCCAGGACGGCGAGCCCTTCCGCGCGCGCCGCCGCCACGATCTCGCCGTACAGGTCGCGCTCACCCAGGGCGTGGGCGCGGTGCTGCAGCGGGTAGGCGCTGGGGTAGTAGGCGACGATACCGCCGGCGTTGACGATGACGCCTTGGACGCGCGTGCGTCGCCAGTATTCGCGCCACCAGGCGAGGTCGTAGCGGCCGGGGTCGATCTCGGTGAGGTTGGTCTGCCCCCAGCGGTAGGTCCGCCGGTACCAGGGCTGCGCCGGTGTTACGCTCACTGCACCTATTCCCGGGAGACGTAGCGACCGGGGTGGAAGCCGGACGCTACGACAACATTAGCCTGCGGCAAAGCAAGCAGTGATGTCACGCCGTCATGAGAGTCCTCGTCTCGATACACCAAACAGTGTATACTGGCGGGCCTTGGAGGTCGAGGCGCTCAGCGCTCAGCGTCCACGTTGGGCCGCATCCGCGGCCGTTGCCAGGCTCCTTAGGAACGAGAAGAACCGGGGCGATTGGCCGCGGAACAGCCCCATGGCGGTAAAGAACCGGACGGCGCCCGTCGCTGCGCCCTGTGTATTGGTTGGACGCACGATCGAACAGACCGGCAGGTTCTTACTCAGGAAGATGGTCGGCTCCGGCATGATCAGGTTGGTCTGGAAGTCCTCTCCGCCGAACGGGGGGGCATTGAGGTCCGGGAAGATCAGGCCGTTGGTGGGGTCGGTCAAGGGCGGCGCGTTGCCGGCCTTGTCGCTCCAGGTCTGGAAGTGCATCACCTCCGTTGGACCTATGCTCAGCACCACGCGCAAGACCTCCACATCGGTGACCCGTTGCGCCAGCGCCGGGTAGAGGCTGGTGCCTCCTTGCTCGACGGTCCCGAAGTGGAAGCCCGCCGTGTTGGCGATGGCCTGGAGGTGTTTCGCCGGCGTCAGGTCGCCGTCGTTGCGGGGAATGCCCGGGAACTGCCCGGCCAGCAAGCCTGGAACGGCCGGTGGGAAGGTGTCGCCGAAGTCGGGGTTCTTGGTGCGGCTGCGGTACCGGGTCCACCAGCTCGTATCCACCGTGAGCTGCATCAGGTTGGTGAGCCGCCCGATCTGCTGGGCCCCGGTCGCCTGACTGCTCGGCAGCGTGCGGAAGCGGTCCAGGTTGACCGGCTCGGCACCGCGGGAGGCCAGGTAGGCGTTGAGGAAGGTGAAGTGGGTGAACTCGTCCTCCGTGTTGTCGTGGATGTACTGGGGCATATCCGCGTCGAGCACCTGCAGGTCTTTCGTATAGGCCTTGCTCCCGCTTCCTCCCGGCACCTCACTGTCCTGGATGCCTCCGAGCTCGTTGTACTGCTGCCAGAAATCCGTTTCCAGGATCTCCAGCGCCGCCAGGAAGCGCAGGATGGCCGCGTCGTCTGGCGAGAGGCTGGCCGTGCTGGTGGCGGCGAAGGCAGCAGACCCCGGGACCAGCAGGCCCGCTGTGATGCTCCCGGCCCCGACCGCGAGGCCCCCACGCAGCATGGCACGCCGGCTGGGCGTGCGCTCTAAGATGGTTGCTCGCTGCTCCATGTGATCGTCCTCCTGCTTGCTGGGATATCCGGCCACGAATGGCGCGGGCCGGAGCGCCGTATTGGCCATCCTGACATGCCGATGTGGCCGGCGACAGCGGGAAAGTACCTGGCTGGACCAGGTGAAACTACGCACGTGGTCCACGGCATATGGGCATCAAGAGCGACCATCGCGCCCTCGCCCGGGTGGTCGGACCGGGTGTGGCGGCCGCGGACGGCGGCACCTGTAGCTACGCCGACGCCTTGCTACACATGAACCGGGCGCCGCCGCGTCACGGGAGCGCGAGCGGCGAGCTATGCGGGATCGGGAATGTGGTAGTGGGTGTCACCGACGCCCGCCCCGACCGCCACGAGTGGCTGGCGGAGGCCGGGTATGGTAGCGCGCACGCTCGTTCCGGTGCCCGGCGAGGAGCGGACCGTGACCCGGCCGCCGAGGAGGGCCGCACGCTCCTGCATCCCCAGCAGCCCGAGCTCCGTGCCCACATCTGCGGATGTGGCCGGCTGGACGGTGAACCCGATTCCGTCGTCGCGGACGGTCAGTCGCACGTCGTGGGCGAAAATGAGTCGCACGGCGATCCGGCGGGCGGCGGCGTGGCGCTCGGCGTTGCGCAGCGCCTCCTGCGCGATGCGGAAGAGGCCAAGCTCGATCTCGGGGACGAGCCGGCGTTCGGCGCCCCGCACGGCGAGTGTCGTCACGCTGCCGGTCCGCTGCTCCGAGGTGGCACAGATGTGACGCAGCGAGGCGACAAGGCCCAGGTCGTCCAGACTGGATGGGCGCAGCCCGCGTGCCAATTCGCGAAGGTCCCGAGCGACCCGCTCCGCCACCTCGCGCGTCTGGCCGAGCGAGATCAGCGTCTCCATCGGCAACTCCGCGCGGTGCGGGAGGGCATCGAGCCGGCGGCAGAGGTAGATCAGCGTCTGGACGGGCTCATCGTGCAGTTCGAGCGCGATGCGGCGGCGTTCCTCCTCCTGACCGCGCAGGACGGAGGCGGCGTAGGCTTCGCGGCGCCGCCGCTCTCGCCGTTCCTCTGTGACATCATGCAGGACGATCTGGCACAGCCCATCGCCCACGACCGTGGCGACGGGACGCACCACAATCTCGTCGCCCGTGCGCGTTGGGAGGACAAGCACCGAAGGTGGCTTGCCGGCGAGCAGCAGTCGTGCGATGCCGTGCCCGATTAGCTGCTCGAGTGGCCTGCCGACCAGTGACGACGATGCACCCCGCAGCAGCGCTCCCGCCGCGACATTGGCCTCGCGCACCAGCCCATCGGACGTGACCAGGAGGATCGGCGCCCGGCTCTGTTCGAAGAGCGCCCGATAACGCGCTTCCGACGTCCGCAGCGCCTCCGCCGCGTCCTCCGCTCGTCGGCGGACGAGCATCTCATGTCGCACGCGGTAACCGACGCAGACGGCGACCGTCCCGATGATCGCGACCTGCAGGCCGTCCGCCCAGCGCTCGTGCCCCCGGCGGTCCAGAGCGACATCCAGGGCTACCAGCGCCGTCACCCAGGCTAAAACAAGCACGACCCCGATGGGCCGGAAGCCGCGCGCCACGTAGACCATGGGGATGACGAAGAGAGCAATCGGCACGAACTCCTCGCTATGCAGCGGCCAGGGGACGCCAGCAGCTTCGGCGGCCTCGTATCCGATGATGATCAGTACCACCAGGAGCTGCACCACGACGAAGATGCGGTCGCGCCCAGGCACTCGCCAGCGCGCGAGGGCCGCGCGAACCACGGAAGGCAACGCAGCGCGCGGAAGGCGTTTCATGTCGGCGCTGGGCCGCCGTGCGGGAGCAGGTGATGGTCTGCCGCGTAGAGCACGGCTTCGATGCGCGAGTCCACGCCGAGCTTACTAAAGATATTACCGAGATGCCCCTCGACGGTCCGAAAGCTGATCCCCAGCGCTGCGGCGATCTCCTTGTTCGAGCTACCACGCGCGAGAAGCCCCAGCACGGCCAGTTCGCGCGGGCTCAGCCGATCGCCCTGGTCGGCGAGGTTGGCGCGCTGCCACTGGCGGGCGAGTTGGCGCGCGATGCCTGGATGGAGCACCGTCTCCCCCGCGTATGCCGCCCGGACGGCCTCGACCACCTCCCGGCCGGGCGCGATCTTGAGCAAGTAGCCGGCGACTCCGGCCTCCAGTGCCGCCAGCACGTAGTCCTCGTCGTCGTAGGCGCTCAAGATCAGCACCTTCACGTCCGGCCAGGAGTCCCTGATGCGCGTCGCGACCTCGATGCCGTTCATCACGGGCAACCGCAGGTCGAGCAGGACCACCGCCGGCCGGAGGATACCGATCAGTTCCACGGCGGAGTCGCCGCGGTCCGCTTCCCCCACCACCCGCAGGTCCGGTTGCTGCTCCAGGATCTGCCGGGTGCCCTCGCGGACGAGGGCGTGATCCTCGGCAATGAAGACGGTGATCTGCACCATACCACAGGCTCCTCGTCTCGCATGCTACCCAACGCCGGACGCGCCCGAATGCGGGGAAACACCTGTTCCAACCGGGTGATTTCACGCTGGTGGGACGCGGGGCCGTCCCGGACAATGCGGACACGTCCGTTGGCGGGGCGCGGGAAAAGGCCGCGAGGAGGAGCGAATGATGACGGCTCATCGTCTAAGTCTAATGGGGCAGGCGGCTCGCGTGGCAGCGGGGGTGACGTTGGCGGTGGCGCTCGCCGCTCCGCTGCCGCTCCCGGCGATGGCGCAAGGCGCCGCGGCGGTGAACATGACCGAGGACGCGCCGGATCACTACGCCTTTACCCCCGGCGGTTTGACGGTCGCGACGGGCACCACGGTGACCTGGACGGATAAGAGCGACGCCCCGCACACGGTCACCTCCGACACGGGCATGTTCGGCTCCAGCCAGCTCAGTGAGAACCAGACCTTCCGCTTCACCTTCTCGCAGGCGGGGACATACAACTACCACTGCATGGTCCACTCCTACATGCACGGCACCATCACCGTCACCGCGGGGGCGTCCGCCGCCGCCAATACGGCATCCGCGTCCACCGCCGCCAATTCCGCATCGGCGTCCCGAACGCCGGCCCAGATGCCGAACACCGGGGCCGGCGGCATGGCCGCACCTTCCGGCGCGGTGGTGGCGCTACTCGGGGGCCTCGGGGCCCTCCTGGCGGCGCTGCGCCGCCGACGGTAGCCGCCCGTTCGGCTGGCCCGTCCCGCCGGCAAGGAGATGCGCAATGGGAAAGAACCTTATCCCGCTGCTGGCGCGCGCACTGATCGCCGGCCTCTTCTTGAGCTCCGGCTTGCAGCAGTTCTTGGCCCCAGCCGCGACACAGCAGACCATGGCGAGCCACGGCATCCCCTTGATCCCGCTGTTCTACGCCGGCGCGGTAGCTTTGCAAATTGTCGGCGGTCTGGCGCTGCTGCTCGGCTGGTGGTCGCGTTGGGGATCTGCCGCACTGATCGCCTTCCTGATCCCGACGACGCTGCTGTTCCACCTCGACTTCGCCCAACAGGAGCAGGTGTTCAATTTTACCAAGAACATCGCGGTTATTGGCGGGCTGCTTATGCTGATTCGCTACGGGCCGGGGCGGCTCAGTGTGGACGGCTGGATGGCGGCGCGCAGAGCGGCCCCGACCACTCGCCTGACCCAGGGCGAACGGGGCGCCGCCACCTTGCATGGTGGCGGCACGGTGGACCACGATAGAGCGAGCTAACCGAACTTTACCGCAGTTGGCGTTGGAGCCGGCGCAGGTGGTTGGCGTTCAACTCCACGAGGACGCTACTCACGTCGGGCAGGGCGCTGCTAACGGCACGGCGAACGGCCGCAGCAATCGCCGCGCCCTCGGCCACGGTATGCTGC
>JAICXR010000441.1 GCA_025980355.1 Chloroflexota bacterium
CCTTCACCCAGCAGGCGCCGACCACGCGCTACTTTCTGGTCTGCCGCCTCAAGTACAGCCGCTGGAGTTGGCTGCGCTGGACCCGGGATATGCGTCAGGAGACGCTGCTGCGCGGCCTCGTCGATTGCCTGGCTGCCGCCGGCTTTGTTCCCTGGGTCCTGGTCTTCGACAATATGAAGACCGTCACCAGCGGTCGAGACGACGCCCACCAGCCGATCTGGACGCAAGGATTGTTGCAGCTCGCCGCCGAGTTCGGCTTCCATCCCCAAGCCTGCGACCCGGCGGCGGGAAATCAGAAGGGTTCGGTCGAGTCGCTCGTGAAATGGGTGAAAGGCGGATTCGTCCCGGCCCGCACGGTCCTCGATGACGCGGACTTGGCGGAGCAGGCGGCGACGTGGGTGGCGGCGGCGAACACGCGCCCGAACAGCGCGACGGACACGCCACCGCTCCTGCGGTTGCCCGAGGAAGCGGCCAAGGGCGGCGCCTTGCCAGCGACGGCGACGGACTACGGCTTCCGGGTGAGCGCCGCCGTGAGCCGGGAGTCCATGGCCCCCGCCGAGGGCAATCGTTACTCCGTGCCCATTGCCCACGTGGGCGCGCCCGTGACGGTCCGGCTGCACCGCGAGCGCGTGCGCATCTGGCGCGATCAGGACCTGCTCGCCGACCACGAGCGCGCCCCCGACGGGGCGCATCGCCGGGTAGTGGACCCGGCCCATTTCGCGCCGCTGTTTGCCAAGAAGCGCCGGGGGCAAGCGATGCTCTACCGCCAAGCCTTGCTGGACCTCGGCGAGCCGGCCACGCGCTACGTCGCCGAACTGTCCCGGCGGCGGCGGGAGCGCCTGGCCGAGGAGATGCGCGCGGTCTACGCCCTCTTGGAACGGCACGGCCAGGACGACCTCCTGGCGGCCATGGCCCTGGCCGGCGAGACGAACGTCTATGGCGCCGACTACCTGCAGGTGTTGCTCGCGGCGCCTCCCCCGGCGCCGCACGCCGCGACGGTGGCGACACCGACCATGGCGCCGCTGGCGCTGCCCGGCCAGGCCGAGGTGGACCGTCTCTTGAGCAGCTACGAAGCGCTGGTCCAGGTCGACATCGCCCTGGCGGAAGCCGCGTCGGCGTTCCTGGCCGGGGAGGCGGCGCGATGACCGCGACGACCGTCCTCACGCAGCTCCACCTCCACCAAGCCGCCGCTGTGCTGACCGGTTGGTTAGACCGCGCCGCCCAGCAGGAACTGGCCCACCAGGACTTCCTGGTCGGTCTTCTGGAAGAGGAACTGGCGGCGCGGGCGGTCGCCGACACCGAGCGCCGGCTCAAGCAGGCGGCCTTCCCGTTCGCCGCCAGCATCGAGCAGTTCGATTTCCGCTTCCGACCGGAGTTGAAGCGCCAGGTCGTCTTGCGCTACCTGGATCCCGGCTTCGTGAGCCAGGCCGGTACCTTGACCTTGATCGGCCCGCCGGGGCTGGGCAAGACGATGCTGGCCATCTGCATCGCCACCAAACAGGTGCAGTTGGGCGCCACCGCCCGCTTCATCACCGCCCAACAGCTCGCCAGCCAACTCGGTCGGGCGGCGACGAGCCGGGGCCGCGCTCGCCTCCTGCGGCCCTTGCTCGACTGCGACGTGCTCGTGCTCGATGAACTGGGCTACTTGCCGACCGAGCCGGCCTTCGGCCCGGCGCTCTACGAACTGATCGCCGGCCGGTATGAACGCCGCCCGGTCCTCCTCACCTCCAACAAGAGCGTCACGGAGTGGTCGGGCATGGTCCAGGACGCCAGTCTGGCCGCCGCCATCATCGACCGCTTACTCCATCACGGCCAGGTCTTCTACCTCAAAGGCCCCTCCTGGCGCCTGCGGGGACGCGCGCCCGAGATCCCGGAAGCGAGCGGCACGCGATCGGGGACTGCCGGCGATCACGAGGGCGCGAATTCGGCACGCCAAAACCACGCTGCCGGTATTGAATCTTTCACACCAGATCAATCACTCGCCGCCACGGAAGGGGACCAGGCGTGAGTACGCCCCGCGGCGGGCGGCGGCCAGGCGCTGGGCGACCGCCGGAATATATCGAGCCGATGGTGCGCGTCACCATCACGTTGCCCCAGTCCTATCTCGAGCCCTTGCGGCGCGAGGGCCATGGCCATCTCGCCGAGGGCATCCGCTTCGTCATCGAGGAAGCCCGCACCCCTGGCGGCTACTACTGGTTCGCCTTCGGCCGCGAAAACCCACCGCCCGGACCGCTCTTCCCCCGCAAATCCGTCAAGGCCGACGCGAACACCGACCCAGCCACCTAATATGCCCGGCCACGACGCCAAGACCGAAAGGAACACGACCGCGCCACCGGATTCGCCCTCCGCAACGAAGGAAGCAGCCACCATTGCTGTACCACTTTTATCCCGGCAAGCCGTCCACTTGACAGCCGGCATTTACAGTAGACGTCCACGAGCCAGACGTCGTTGGAGGCGCTGTTGGGATTCTCGGCACCGGCCAGGTCGGCGCCGACGCGGGAGAGGACGCGCCGCGCCCGCGCCAGCGCGGCCGGGCCATCGGCGCGGGCGAGCGCGAGGAGGAAAGGGGCGTTGGGATCGGGCGCGCCGGGCGATGCCGGTGTGGTCACGCCCTGATGCGGTGAATGGCGGCCGACTCCCAGCCATGGGTACCACGCACGCTCTTTGGCCGACCGTGTATTCGAGCAGCACAATCCCGGACTTCGGGTCCAGGCGGTGCTTGCTCAGCGACAACCCGGTTCGCGGGGCCGGCGACGGGAGCAGCGGTATGCCGGCTCCGAGGAGCACCGGGACTACTGCCGCTTCCACCGTGTCAACCAAGCCGGCCTCGAGGAGAGTGCGGAAAAGGTCCCCGCCGCCGAACAGCCAGATATCCTTGCCGGGAATCGCCTTGAGCGAGCGAATAGCCTCCGCGGGGTCGCCACCGACGATGGAGACGGCTGGATAGTCGGCCGGACGCAGCGTGCGCGAGAACACGACGATGTCGAGCCCCGGTATTGCGCCGTTGCCGCCCTGTTGCAGCGTGGCCAGGAACGTCTTCCGTCCCATGACGGCCGTGTAGAACTGTGCGAAAAGCGCTGCGAAGTCGATATCAGGATCCCCGACGTTACAATCGACCTCGCCGTTCGGGCCGGCGATGTA
>JAICXR010000202.1 GCA_025980355.1 Chloroflexota bacterium
ATCACCAGCGACTGCGCCACCTGCGGCGTCGACGCGCCGAATCTGGTCGATCAACTTACCGAGCATGGCAAGAGCTGGAAAGCCTACATAGAAGGTATGCCCGGCGCCTGTTCGTCCCTTCCTCAGTGGCCACCCGGTCGTTACGCCAAGAAGCACAATCCCTTCCTCTCCTTCGCCGACGTTCGGGACGACCAGCAGCGCTGCCGGAATGACGTACCCTATAGCGCCTTCGCGCCCGATCTCGCGAGCGGCAATGTGCCCGATTTCGTCTGGATCACGCCCGACCTCTGTCACGACGGCCACGATTGCTCCCTCAGCCAAAGCGACCAATGGCTGGCGGCGCAGGTGCCGTCGATCCTGGACTCCAGCGCCTTCCGGCAGGGCGGCGTCCTCTTCATCACCTTCGATGAAGGTGGGGACGGCGCGACGGCCGGCTGCTGCCACCTCGCCGCCGGCGGTCAGGTCTTCACCCTGGTCGCCAGTCCGCTGGCCAGACCGGGCGCCCAGATCAGCGTGCCCTACGACCATTACTCGCTGCTGCGCACGATTGAAGACGCCTGGAAGCTGCCGTACCTCGGCGGCGCGGGCGACCCCGCCACCGCGAACATGGCCGCCTGCTTTGTTGCGTCTCCATGATCGTACGCCCGCCGGCAAGGAGGCTCGAAGCAACTTCAAAGCACGCTCGCAGCGCCGATGGTACGGTATGCTTCAAGGAGGTTGAACTCACCACATGGCCACCGGCTCTGACGGCCCTCTTGACGTTGGAGCAACAATAGACAATGCGGAATCAACTTATGCCCAGTTCCGCTGTCGCGAAAGAGGAGTGATGAACGGAAGTCGCGGACAGCTTGCTACGATCACGCTTCAAATCCCAGCTTCGATGAAGGAGGAATTGGCGCGGCTCGCTCGGGCGACCGGGCGTCAACAGGCGGTGGTGGTCGTGGAGGCGATCAGCCGGTACCTTGAGACCGAAGCGTCTCAGATCGCCGAGATTCAAGAGGCGATCCTACGTGCAGATGCTGGTGACTATGCCTCAGAAGAAAGCGTCACGGCCGTCCGCGAGAAATTCCGGTCTCTTGGTTCTACGCCCGCGTGAGGGTGTCTTGGGATCCAAAAGCGCTTGAACGCCTCGAGGCCATTGGAACGTTCATTGCTCAGGACAGTCCTGCGGCAGCAGTGCGCACCGTTGAACGCATCTTCGATGCTGTCGATGAACTGGCAACGTCCCCGCTTCGAGGGCGGCCAGGCCGAGTCGCCAACACTCGGGAATTAGTGATCCAGCGGACCCCATACATCGTTGTCTACCGTGTGCGCGCCCCATTCGTTGAAGTGCTGGCGGTCCAGCACAGCGCCCGGCGGTGGCCGGAGCATTTCGATCAATAGGTGCTGCCACCTCCGAGCGGCGTTATCCCCGCTCGAAGGCGAAGGTGAGGTCGCTCGTCGACAACTGCTCCGGGCGGGCCAGGTACTTGCTGCTGTCCGGGTCGTACTGGCGAAACAAGGGGCTGCTTTCCGCCTCACTCGCCAGGTCGGCGGGCAGGTTATGCCCCGTCATGACGCCCTTGAGGTAATCGCCGAAGAGGATGCCCTCCGTGCAGTTGCAGCCGGCGTCGTAGTGCATGACGCCCCGTTGGAAGCGCTGGTAGACGAAATTGTGATTGTTGGGATCGGCCACCGGCGGCGAGGTCGGCAGGCCCCACACCTCCAGGTTCAGTAAGGGCAAAAGGCCGGCGGAACCGCCCCCGGTGGGGAAGGCCTGGCTGAGCTTGACGGTGCTCTGAAAGGTCTGGAAATAGTCCGTGGCGTGGCCTTGCCAGAGGTCCGGCGCCATCGCCTGCACGAACTGCACCACGGCCGCGGCGTAGCCGGCACTGCCGGCGGCCGGTGCTTTGGCGGTCACCGCCGGGTCGGCGGCTGGGAACTGGCTGCCGTTGAACTTGGTATAGGGCAGGAGGCCGGGGTCGAGCAGGTTGAGCAGCCGCACGCTGCCATCCGGCGCCAATTGCATGGCCTGGCGCTGGAAGAGCTGGGTGGTGAAGCCGAGCAAGGTGAAGGTGCGGGATACCGGATAGCCGAACGTCGCGACACCGCCGCGGGCCTGGAAATAGCGCCAGAAGGCGTCGTTGTCGACGCGATAGCCGGTTTGGCTGAAGTAGCGGGCGTCGTGCGCCAGGGCCGGGGCACAGCTCGCGCCGGCTGTCACGCCGTCTTCTTGCACAATCACCGGCGTGCCGCCGATGTAGTAGAGGTCGCGTCCGTCAAAGAGGCCGTGGGCCGTCGCCGGCGCCAGCGGAATCTGGTAGGCGCCGGAGCCGGGCCCGACGGCGGCGAGCGGCACGCTGTTGCCGTAGACGTCGATCATGCGGGCGCTGGCGCCGCGGGCGCAGAGATTCAGGGTGTACACGCTGGGGCCGGTGTTCCAGGCGACCGTCGTCAGTTGCGCGCCGTTCGGGAAGGTGATGGCGATGTGGTGCTGCCCCGTCCGCATCTGCGCCGTCGTCAGGCCGCCGAGGGTGGCGACGGCCGTTTGCAACGCGCCGTAGGCGGGCCGGAGGCTGGCGTCGTTGCGCATCAGGCCGTAGGGCGCGCCGGCTTGCGGCACGACGTCGACCATTTTATAGACGCCGATGCGCTGCACACCGGCGGCCAGGGCATCGGCGTAGGCCTCCAGCATGAAATCGGCCTGCTGGGCGAGCGTGGCGTTGGGCGCCGCCGCCGGGAGGCTGGAGGCCGGGTCGCCGTAGGGCGCGACGTTCATCTCATCGATCCAGATCGGCTTCTGCATCCCGTGCTTCGTGAGCAAGGCGGTGAAGTCCTTGGGCACCCAGTAGGCGTTCGTGGCCGTGGTGTAGACGTGGGCAGCCACGGCGTCGAAGTAATCGCCGTTGGCCGGCCCGGAAGGGTCGGCGGCCGCAGCGGCCAGCACCTGGCCGAGGAACTGCGGCTTGCCGGCGTTGGCGTCCCAGTAGAAGGTCGTGCCGGCGATGACGATCTTGGCCGCCGGCTGCACGGACTTGATCGCCTGGCTGGCGACCTTGAGCAGCTGGTAGTAGGTCGGGGCATCGCCGGCCCAGGTGTAGAAGGGGCTGGCGGGGTCCCAAACATCCGGCTCGTTCCAGACGATCCAACTGGACACGACGCCGTCGTACCGCTGGGCCATCTTCCGGCAGAACTGCGCCCAGCTATTGGCGGGATCGTCGGGCGCCAGGTTCAGGCCCGTCGGCGGCGAGTGGACACCGGCCGCCGGCTGGGCCTGCGCCCAACCCGGCGTATTGATCAGGAGCCCGACGATATCGACGCCCCGCGCGTGGTCGGCCTGCAACTGCGCCAGCGTCGGCGTGGCCGGCTCGACCCAATCGCCGGTGCCGCCCGGCTGAATCTGCGTCCACTGGAAGGTGACGCGTTCCCAGCGCGCCCCGAGCGTCCAGGCGGCATCCGGGTTGACATAGGACTCGGCGACGCCGAGGCGGGGATCGCCCGGCACCGAGCGCGCCGCGACGGACAGCGGGTCCGCCCGGACGGTGGCGGGACCGAACGCGGCAAGGGCAAGCAACAGGACCGCGCAGAAACTGAACAAACGACGGTACACGGGCCATCCACTCTAGCGGCTATTGAGGAGTCACTCCCCTACCACGAACGGGAGAGGCGAGCGGTGACGCGGCGGACGGACCCTCCGCCGTCAGCCGAACTGCAGCTCCTGCCAGCGGCGCGAGGCGGCGAGGCGGCCGGCGGCGTCGAGCGCCGCCTCCAGGGCCTGGTCGCTCAGCCGGGACGGGGCGGGCGTCGACTCGGACAGCCGCACCAGCACGCGGCCCGCCGTGGCGGCGGCGAAGGCGAGCGCCACGGGGTCGACCTTGTCCACGGTGTCGGCGATGGTATGGCCCCAACCTCGCCCCACCAACCCGGAGCCCGGGCCGGCCGCCCCGGCGGCAATCACCGGGATGCCGGTGGCGGCAAAGGGGAAATGGTCGGAATCCGACGTCAATCCGCCGACGACATCGACCGGCAGCGACCGGGTGTTGAGCGCCGGCGCCACGGTGTCCTGGGCGTCCGGCGGCCATACGCGCAAGCGCAGCCTGCCGGGGGGACCGTTCACGACCGAATCGAGGTTCAGCACCCAGACGACCGGGTCCAGCGCCGCCCCGGCGGTCCGCGCGTAGTGCCAGGAACCGAGCAAGCCGGCCTCTTCGCTCCCCCAGAAGCAGCAGCGCACGCTGCGCTGCATGCGGCCGCGCCAGGGAGCGAGCGCGCGCACGAGCTCCAGCAGCACCGCCGTTCCGCTGCCGTTATCCGTCGCCGCCTGGGCGATATCGTGTCCGTCGTAGTGGGCGCCGATCAGGATCGTCTCTTCTTCGCGCCCGGGAATGTCGACGGCGACGTTCGAGCTGGTCACGCTCTCGTGCCCATGTTCCGCACGGAGCTTCAATGTCACCGCGCCGCGCGCCAGCAGACGTTCCAACAGTGCCCCGATCTCCAGAGACACGCCGAAGCCGGGGATGGGCGCCGCGCCCGTGCCGGCGAGGCCGCCCGTCACGGCGAGCATTCCGGGGTTCTGGCCGGCGTAGAGGAAGCCGACAGCGCCCAGGCCAGCAGCGCGCAGGTACTTGACACGCCGGTGCGACGGCGGCTGCCCGTTCGGCCGCGGCCCCTCCGCCGCGCAGAGGACGATCTTCCCCGGGATGTCGGCGGCTAGGGCATCAACGTCTTCCTGTTCGCCGCGGCCGATAGACAGGAGCGCGGCTTCCAGATCGGCCGCCGGGCTGCCCGGCAGCCCGATCGACGGCAAGGCGCGCTCCACGGGCGCGACGACGGCGAGCTCGGCGTCGCCGCGTTGCCACCCGGCATACCGGAACTGTCGCACGAGCGGCGGCGACCCGGCCAGCGTGAGCAGCGTCTCCACGATGTAGGCGCCGGCCTCCGCCTCGTCAGATGAGCCGGCCGCGCGCCCGCCGAACTGGTCGGCCAGGGTGACGAGATGGGTCATCCCGGCGTCCGACGTGAGCAAATCACCGGCCAGAGCGGACTCCAGCATGTGCACGTTCTCCATCAACCTATCCTCTCCGCTGCAGTACTTGCCGGAGAGGATACCCGGAGGGGCGGTTCGTCCGGAGACGGCGAACGCCGTGCTGCTGCCCGCGCCCGCGACGCCGCGCCAGCATGCTACCCTGATCGCAGTGACGTTTTACGGGCGAAGGTAGATCGAAAATGGCGGTGACGCGCGAACGCCTCGAGCAGGGCATGAGCTATGAGCAATTCGTCGCTGGGATGACCAAGAACCAGGAACGGTTGCACCAGAGCGAAACGGCGACCTCTATTGATCGGGCAGACCTGGAGTTCTTTCGCGCGTTACCGGCGCCGCTCGACGTGCTGGTCCTGGCGGAAGATTGGTGCGGCGACGTCATAGCGAACCTGCCGGTCCTGGCGAAGCTGGCCGCCGAGAGCGGGAAGCTGCGCCCACGCATCTTTTTGCGCGACCAGAACGACGACCTGATGAGCCAGTATCTGAAGGATGGGCAATTCAGATCCATTCCCGTCTTCGTGCTCTTTGACGCGCAACTCAATGAACTGGGCCGCTTCATCGAGCGCCCGGCGGCGTTCAATCAGTTGCGCGCTGAGCGCCGGCAGGCCCTCTACGCGGCGCACCCGGAGATCGGCGACCCGGCGACGCCGGTCGATAGCCTGACCGACGAGCAGCGGCAGGCGCGCCAGACGTTGCTCGCCCAATTAGAGGCGGAGTTAGCGCCGGAACGCGTGCGCATGGTCGTCCGGGACCTGCGGTCCATGCTGGAAAAGACCGGCCAGTAGGGGACTATTCCAGGGAACTTCCGACGAGACCCGCGCTGCCGTTGGTCTTGGCGGAGCCATTGCGCTGGTCGACCCCGGTAAAGCGATAGAGGCGCGGCGGCCGGTGGCGGTTGCCGCTGAGCAACTGGTCGGTCGGTTCGACGACGCCCGAAGCCAGCGCCTTATGGATGAAATTTCCGGGGTCCAGCTTGCGCTGGAGGATCACCTCGTGGACGTGCCGCAACTGCGCCATGGTGAAGATCGGCGACAACAGTTGAAAGGCGATGGGGGTGTACTCGACCTTATTGCGCAAGCGCGAAAGCGCCTTCTCTAGAATCAGCCGATGATCGAACGCGACCGCCTCCGGCAGGCGCGCGGCGGGAAACCAGCACACGCCCGACGTATCGCTCCCGGCCGCCAGGGTCAGGTTCTGACTGGGTACGAGCGCGTAATAGGCGATGGTGATGACGCGGTCGCGCGGGTCGCGCCCGGGATCGCCGAACGTGTAGAGCTGTTCCAGGAAGACGTCGCGGACGCCCGTCTTTTCATAGAGCTCGCGCGCCGCCGCATGATCGAGCGTCTCGTTATGGCGGACAAAGCCACCGGGAATCGCCCAATGGCCGGCAAAGGGCGGCAACTTGCGCTGCACCAGGAGCGCTTGCAGGCA
>JAICXR010000522.1 GCA_025980355.1 Chloroflexota bacterium
GCGCTCGAGCATGTTCATGAAGTCCATGTTGCCGCCGACGTTCAGCTGCATGGTCCGGTCCAGCACCACGCCGCGGTCCTCGAACAGCTTCGCCAGCACCCGGTGCGTGATGGTCGCGCCCACCTGGGACTTGATGTCGTCGCCGACGATCGGCACGCCCGCCTCGGTGAACTTGTCCGCCCACTCCTTGGTGCCCGCGATGAACACCGGCAGCGCGTTGACGAAGGCCACCTTCGCGTCGATCGCGCACTGCGCGTAGAACTTGGCGGCGTCCTCGGAGCCGACCGGCAGGTAGCAGACCAGCACGTCGGCCCGGACGTCCTTGAGCGTCTGGACGACGTCGACCGGCTCCTCGGGGGACTCCTCGATCATCTGCTGGTAGTACTTGCCCAGACCGTCATAGGTGTGGCCGCGCAGCACCGTCACGCCGGTGGGGGGCACATCCGCGATCTTGATGGTGTTGTTCTCGGAGGCGTTGATGGCGTGCGCCAGGTCCTGGCCGACCTTCTTGGCGTCCACGTCGAACGCCGCGACGAACTCGAGGTCGCGCACGTGGTAGTCGCCGAACTGCACGTGCATGAGACCCGGCACCTTGGTGGACGGGTCTGCGTCCTTGTAGTACTCGACGCCCTGCACGAGGGAGGAGGCGCAGTTCCCCACGCCCACGATGGCTACGCGAACCGAACCCATGCGGTGTTGACTCCTTCTGGATAGTGATCTTCACAGGGGGGCGGGTTGGTCGCGCCCTCGATCTTCGTAAGGAACATGCTTCTGGTGCGTGCGGGACCGCGCCCCGCGGCGCCTGGCTGTGCGGACGGCGGCCGCCGGACGGATGCTTATGTGGCGGGCGGGCCCACCTGCTGGTCGTGCTCCGTCTGGATCAGCTCGTTGAGCCAGCGGACCTCGCGCTCCACCGACTCGAGCCCGTGCCGCTGCGCCTCCAGCGTGTACCGGTCGAGCCGCTCCCTGGTCCGGGTGACGGACTGGCGGAACAGGTCGAGCCGCTCCTCCAGGCGGGACCGGCGGCCCTCCAGGATCCGCAGCCGGATGGCGGCGTCGGTCCGGCCGAAGAAGGCGAAGTGCACGCCGAAGTTCTCGTCCTCCCACGCCGACGGCCCGGCGTCGGACAGCAGCTGCTGGAACCGCTCCTCGCCCTCCGGGGTGAGCCGGTAGACGATCTTCGAGCGGCGCGAGGCGGCCGCGCTGCCGCCCAGCGCGGGTGCCGCCTTCGCGCCGTGCTGCGGTTCCGCCGCACGGTCCTCGACGAGCCAGCCGCGGGCGACGAGCTCCTTGAGGCACGGGTAGAGCGAGCCGTACGAGAAGACGCGGAGCGAGCCGAGCAGGATGTTCAACCGCTTGCGCAGCTCGTACCCGTGCATCGGCGACTCGTGGAGGAGGCCGAGGACGGCGAATTCCAGCACGCCGCTGCGCTTGGCCACCCGACCTCCTCATTCGTCCGTCCCGGCCGGAACCGGGGGCTGTGCGCGGACCCGGGTCTTCCCCGCGGTGGACACAGCCGGTACGGTGCCTGTCCATGCGGTGAAGACCGCTCGGTCCGATGTATCGGTTCGATACATCGCAACGATAGGCGCGATCCGCCGGGCCTGACAAGTCCCCTGTTCATCCACGCCTCAAGAACGCTTCTTCTCCCATTTTCCGGACATTAGCCGCCAAGCATGACAAGGCGGCCGGTCTGCTTCAGCCGGGTAAGGCGCACGGCGTACGCTGCTTGCCAATCGTGTCGCAGGGCGCGGGAACCGGCCCGTGAGAGTGAATCGTCTCTACGGGACGGCCAGGCGAAAAAGGCACAGGGAGTAGACGCGACGATGGGCGGAGACCACGAGTACGGGCGCGGCGACGCGCCCGGAGACGGATCACGGGCCTACGGTGGCGGACGACGCGGCTATGGCAGTGCCGACGACCAAGCACAGCAACCGCGCGGCTACGGCGAACGAAGTTACGGCTCCCCCGCCGGTTCTGACGACGGTGGCGGCAGTGGTGACGGGAGCGGCGCAGGCGGAGGCGCGCGCGGCTATGGAGCGCCCGACAACGGCGGATCGCGCGGCTATGGAAGCAGCCCTCGTAGCTACGACGCGCCGGTCGACTCCTATGGCGCTTACGGGGGAAGCCGCAGTTCCCGTGGCGGACGCGGAGCCCCGATCCCCGGTGAGGTCGTGCCTCCGGACAGCGCCGGCACCCGCCAGATGCCGAGTTTCCCGGACCAGCCGGGCAGCGGCGACGAGGCGGTAGGCACCGCCCCCCGCCGCAGCCGGCTCGAGGAGCGCCAGGCCGCCCGCAACGGCAACGGCACCGCCGAGTACGCGCCCGGAGACGGATCACGGGCCTACGGTGGCGGACGACGCGGCTATGGCAGTGCCGACGACCAAGCACAGCAACC
>JAICXR010000423.1 GCA_025980355.1 Chloroflexota bacterium
AGCTCCTCCGAGATCACCTGCCCCCCGGTGAGGATGGCGATGTCTTGCAGCATCTCCTTGCGACGGTCGCCGAAGCCGGGCGCCTTCACGCCCAGGACGCTGAAGATGCCGCGCAGCGTGTTGACGACCAGGGTGGCCAGCGCCTCACCGTCGATGTCCTCGGCGATGACGAGCAGGTTCTTGTTGCCCAACTGGACCAGCTTCTCCAGGATCGGCAAGATGTCGGCAACCGCCGAGATCTTCTTGTCGGTGATCAGGACGTACGGGCTGTCGAGCTCCGCCTCCATGCGATCGGTGTTGCTCACCATATACGGCGAGATGTAGCCGCGATCGAACTGCATGCCTTCGACGTATTCCTTGTCGAGGCGCAGGCCCTGGCCCTCTTCGACGGTGATGACGCCGTCCTTGCCGACCTTGTCCATCACCTCGGCGATCAGCTCGCCCACTTCCGGGTCGGCCGCGGAGATCGCCGCGACCTGGGAAATCTCGTTCTGACCTTCGACCGGGCGCGACTGCTCCTTCAAGCGAGCCACGACCGCCTCCACGGCCTGATCGATCCCCTTCTTGAGGACCATCGGGTTGGCGCCGGCGGCAACGTTGCGCAGGCCCTCCGTGATGATCGCCTGGGCCAGGACCGTCGCGGTGGTGGTGCCGTCGCCGGCGACATCATTCGTCTTGGTGGCGACTTCCTTCACCAGTTGCGCCCCCATGTTTTCGAAAGGATCGGGGAGCTCAACCTCTTTGGCGATCGTCACACCGTCATTGGTGACGGTGGGCGAGCCGTACTTCTTATCCAGCACGACGTTGCGGCCCTTCGGCCCGAGCGTCACCTTGACCGTATCGGCCAGATGATCGACGCCGGCCTTCAGCTTATGTCGCGCATCCTCTTGAAACAGGAGCTGCTTTGCCATCTATAAACTCTCCACCTACATTTTGCCGGGGCCGCGTCGCCGCGTGCGCCCGGCGATCCGCACCGATACTAACCCAACACGGCGAGCACGTCGCGCTCGCTCAGCACCAGCAGGTCCTCGCCATCCGACTTGAACTCGGTACCCGAATACTTCGCGAACAGCACCTTGTTGCCGACGGCGACTTCCATCGGAATGCGCTTGCCATTGTCGTCGATCCGGCCCTGTCCGGCCGCCAGGACTTCGCCTTCCTGGGGCTTCTCCTTGGCCGTGTCCGGCAAGACAATGCCGCTCTTCGTCATTTCGTCCCGGCCCAGCGGGCGGATCACCAGACGATCGCCCAGCGGCTGGAGTTTGGTCGCCACTGCGGTGGCCATAGACTCGTACCTCCACACAAAACAGCCCGAGCCTGCATGGCCCGGCGCGTTAGCACTCTACCATCGAGAGTGCTAATGTCGCCATTGTACGGGCTGGAGCGGGGACGGCGCAAGTGCGGAGACGTTAGCTCTGCTTCAGCAGCGGCTCCGCCAGCTTCTTCATCTGGGCCGCGGCGGCCTCCGGCGTGAGCGCGCCGGTCCAGAGGCCCTGGATGCCGGCCTCCAGGGCAGTCAACACGTCCGGCCAGTTCTTGATCGCCGGCTGCAGCTTGACTCGGTTGTCGCTGATCGCGTCGACGTAGACCTTCGCGTGTTGCGGCGCCAGGTCAACATTGTTCAGTTCCGGCAAGAAGTCGGCCGAGTTGGCGACAGCCGGGCGCGACGGTATCCACTGCCCATAGGGCGCTTCTTGCTTCTGGATGTTCTCGCCCGTGAGATACTCGATGAGCTTCCAGCCCCGGTCGGCGTTTTTGCTGCCGGCCACCAGGCCGTAGCCCGCCCCGGTGCCCGCCGTGAAGCGCCCGCCCGCCCCGCTGGGCATCGCGCCGACATCCCAGGGGAAGTGGGACTGGTTCTGGCGCGGGTCGATAGTCGACGGGTCGGTGATCGTCATGCCGAGGTTGCCGTTGGCGAAGAGGTCGATGCCGCCGTCGGCACTCACGAGGTCTCCCGGCGGCATGACCCCCGGCGCGCGGACCACGTTTTGCAACACCGTCATCGCCTGAATGGCCGGCGGCTGGTCGACGTCAATCGTTCGATTCTGCTCGTTAACCACGGCGCCGCCAGCGTTGATGACGAAGGTGCTCCAAACGGGATAGGTGGGATCGACGTAGAAGCCGTAATCCGGATCCTGGGAGGAAGAACCCGGCTGGGTGATCTTCATCGCCGCATTCGCAAAGTCCGTGATCGTCCAGCCGGAGGCCGACCAGGTCGACGGCGGCTTCGCGAGCTTATTCTGGTTGAACAGGCCGGCGTTATAGGCGACGAAGACGGTGCGCATCCCGAACGGCATGGCGTACAGCTTGTTTTCCCGCTGCCACTCCGCCAAGGTCGCCGGGAAGAAGGCCGCGGTGCCGCTGCCGTTGCCCAGGTAGCCGTGTAAATCTGCCAGCTTGTTGATGGGATACAACACGTCGAACTCGGCGCGCGAGATGTACAGCGCGTCCGGCGGGACGCCCGCCGCCACCATGGCCTGGATGTTCTGGGTGTAATAGTCCTGGATCGACAGCAGCGAGACCGGAATCCCCGTGCTCTTCTGGAACGCGTTGATATAGCCCTGCATGCGGCCCTGGGCGGCGCTATCACCGCTGTTGATGAATTTCACCGTCCCCGCGGCGGGTGTCGGCGCGACGGAATCGCTGCCGCAGGCCGCCAGGACCCCGGCAAAGGCGAAACCCCGCAGCGCGACGCTCGCGGCGCGCAGCACCTCGCGCCGGCTTGTCTTCCGTCTGGGGTCACCCGCTTCATCCGACATCAATGGCATCTCCGCGCTACTCACTCATCCACCCGTTTCCCGAGGCCCGGCTTCGCCTCTCACCATCTGGTGCGGGACATAGTAGCCGCTGCACCGAGAAGTGCAAGTTTCTAGGCCATCCGGCGTGTGCGCCAGCCCCGAAGATATGCGCGGGCACTGCCAACGTGAAAGCGAAATGAAGACCGTGCCTTCTTGTTCGCTATCGCGCCGTGGCAATGATCGCTACCTGACGCTGCGCCAGAGGGAGCAGGTCAGTGAGTCGTAGCGCCCCAGGGACTCCGCTCACCACCATGTGTACCAGATAATTGCGCTCGCGGACAAGCAGGCCGCCACTGGACGTGGCGGGACGGTGAAGGCCGACGTTGGGATCGCCGTAGCCGCATAGTCCCACGCGAACTGCCTGCCTCTTGACATCGTAGAACGCTAGTTCTAGCATGGCGGGGACGGATCCGGGTGGCGGCACGCCCGCGGCGAGGGGATGGTGAACTCTGGCGCAGCGCGAGATCCGGATTCGGGGCGC
>JAICXR010000113.1 GCA_025980355.1 Chloroflexota bacterium
AGGCCGTCCTGCAGCCGGGCTTTCCAGTGGGCGACGTAGTCGCCGGTGGCCGGTTGGAGGTCGACCAGGACCTGGCCGTCGCGGACCGTGACCGGGTAGGCGCGGACGTCGTCGGCGAACGGGTCGAAGGTGCCGCCGCTCTCCAGGTCGAAGCGCGCGTGGTGCCAATGGCAGGTCAGGATGCCCTGGGCGACACTCCCCCGGCTCAGCGGGAAACCCATATGCGGACAGCGGTTATCGACCGCGCGCGGCGTGCCGTCGTTGTAGAAGACGGCAACGCCGTGCCGCCCTCCGGAGACCACCATGCACCCTTTGCGGCGCAGCTCCTCCAATGAGCCGACAGGCAAGAGCCCACCATCCACTCCCGTGCTCTGGGAAACTGTTTGCACTGCCATGCCCGCCTCCTTCACGACGCTGGGAACATCGCCGCCCATGTATGGTGGCAGAACGGCCCGGATCGGGACAATCCCGAACTGCGCCGGCACGCGAGCGGCGCTCCGGAGCAGGTCGTTGCTCCCCGGCCCCCGCGTCTCCGCGGGCCGAGACTATCAGCGCCGGCCCAGTATGTCAATTGTCAATAACCAGCACCGTACTTGCAGGGCTGTCTGCCGGTAAAGCGGGGAGAGCAACTGGACGTGTTGCCCAGTGCCATGGCCGACCCAGCCCCGGGTACCTCGGCCGTTCTACCGGGTTCGGCCGCGAACCCGCCACGGCGATACGATACAGTGGCGATCGCCGGATGCCGCTGCAGGAGGAACCGAAGCATGGGAACGTATACGGGGAAGGTGGTCATCGTCACGGGTGGGGCACAGGGCATGGGCCGCGCCACCGCCCTGGCCTTCGCGCGGGAGGGAGCCGCCGTCACCATCGCCGACGTCGACGTCACCGCAGGGCGAGCGGCTGTGGATCAGGTGCACCAGACGGACGGGCGGGGCCTGTTCGTCCACGCGGACGTGGCAGTAAGTGCCGACTGCCGTCGGATCGTCGCCGAGACGGTCGCCGCCTTCGGCGGGATCGACATCCTCTTCAACAATGCCGGCATCCAGCCGCCGGACTCCTACCGCAATGCCGAGGAAACGCCGGAGGAGCTCTGGGACCGCATCCTCGCCGTCAACCTGAAGAGCTACTTCCTCATGGCCAGGTACGCCATCCCGGAGATCCGCAAGCGCGGGCGCGGCGCCATCATCAACAACGCCAGCGTGCAGGGGCTGCAGTCGATGCCCGGCGTGCCGGCCTATGCCGCCAGCAAGGGCGGTGTCCTCTCGCTGACCCGCCAGTTGGCGGTCGACTACGCCGCCGAACAGATCCGCGTGCTGGCGATCTGCCCCGGCACCATCGACACGGAGATGGTCCGCCGGAGCGCCGCCCGCGAGCCGGAGGGTCTGGAGGCGGCGCTGGCCCGCTATGGCAAGAGCCATCCGCTCGGGCGCATCGGCACCGGCGAGGACATCGCCAACGCTGTCCTGTTCTTAGCCAGCGACAAGGCGTCCTTCATGACCGGCAGCTACGTCTGCGTCGACGGCGGCTACATGGCACTGGGCGCCTGGGCCGGCGGGGCCGGGGCGCGGAGCGAGCAATAGGCGTATCGCCATGACAACCTGACGGCACGCGGACGGTCTGCGTCGCCGACAACTCCGTGCCGGGCCTGGTCGTCAAATCCGGGTCGAGGGACGAGGCCCTCAGGCAAAGGCTCGTTGCCAGCGGCCGACCTCGCCGACGACGCGGAGCGCCCGCGCCACGTCGGCGGACATTCCGGCGGCGTGGCCCCGGGCGGCTTCCGCATCGTCCAGCGCTGCGACCCAGCCCCCGATCCCCCACAACGGCTGGCGCGCCATCGCCCAGGGCAGCGCGGCCCGTTCCGGCGCGGTGAGTGGTTGGTCCAGCCCGCTGTCGTAGGCATCCACGAGGCGCCGCAGCCGGGCGCGCCGGCTCTCATCGGCCGCATCGTGCACCCAGCCGGAATCGGCGAAATACAGGACCAGCGCCAGGTCGTCGATGCGCGCCCGTTCGCCCATGAAGTCGAGATCGGCGACGAGCACGACGCGCCCGTGCCGGAACAGGACGTTGTTGTGCCAGAAGTCCCCATGCACCAACTGGCGGGGCAGTGCCGCGACGATGTCGCGCTCGCCAGCGGACACTAGTTCCGCCAGTTCGTCGGCCATGTCCGCCAGGCGCTCCTCAGCCGGCGTGGGCTCCCAGCCCCGGATGCGCGCGGTGCCCCGTGCCGTCGCCGCTCGTGCCTGCGCCGGTTCCAGGTGGTTGGCGAACAGGGGCCTCCGGCCCTCGGCCGAGACCTGGACGGCCTGGAGGAGCGTATGGATCCGACCGAGCAGCGGCAGGCCTGCCTCCAGGCGCCCCCAGGAGTCCATGATCGCATCGTGCTCCACGAATCGCTCCACCTCGAGGCGTCGGCCGCCGATGGTCGCCCACTCTCCGCCTTCTCGGGTAGGCACCGCCTGGGGAACCGGCACTCCGCCACGGGCGAGCTGCCGTCGCACCAGGTTGATGTCGGCAAGGCGGCTTGGCGTCACGGACGGTCGGTAGACCCGGACGACGTAGCGGTCGGGGCCATCCGCGACCAGCAGATTGAGGCTCGATGAGCCGCCCAGATCCCTGTACTGGCTACCGGCGATACCGTAGTGCTCCCGCAGCGCCGCCAGCACCTCGGCGGTCGAAGCGGCGCGGAGACCCCGCCGCCCGTTACCCGCATTGTCCACACCACGCCTCGCCTCTACGGCGCGTACCACCATCGGCATGCTTCGCCAGCAGCCCGCAATAGCTCAGCCTGACGACGAACCGGCCGATGCGCTACGATCGATGGTAACAGGAGACGCACGGGCTGGCGTACATGGAGCTCGTCCTCCCCTCCCGCGCCGGTACAGCGCGGGTCCCCGACGTCGCGATTCACGCCGCGCGCAAGAAGCTCGTCCCACCCGCCTACGCCGAGGGCTTCGACGCGCTCGGCGGTACCCCGAGCGACGGCTAGCTGCCTTCGGGCTGCGCGCCGGCCGTTCCTCAAGGTGCTGGTTGCTGGAGGATGCCGTCGATCTGCGCCGTGAGCGCCTTCGCCACGTCGCCCGGCGTTTTGGAGCCGTCGGCCAGGGAGGCGGTCGCCTTCGGCCAGGCGACGTTGATCTGCTGCCAGACCGGGACGTAGGGTAGGGAGCGGGAGTGGGCGATCAGGACCGGGAGATACTGGAGGTTCTTGGGGCGGGGAGACTGCTGCATCCACTTCAGCCAGTCCTGGTAGACGCTCGTCCGGGGCGGCGGGATGGTGTGCTGCCTGCCGAGATACACCGCGGGCGACACCATGAGTTGGAGGAAGGCCCAGCTGGTCTCCTCGTGCTTGGAGCTCCGCGCCAGCGCGATGTTGTTGAAGTTGTCGTTGACGATCTCCCCCCCCTTGCCCGTGGGCAGCGGGGCGATATCCCAGCTAAACTGCGCGGCGTCATAGTTGATGCCGACCTGGTGGGCCCAGTTGATCGCCATGCAGAGGTTGCCGCTCTTGAACGCGTACGCCGCCGCCTCTTTCGTGGTCGGCGACACCTGGAACTTATTCCGGAGGTCGTCCAGGTACTGCAACCCGGCGATGCTCCCCGGCGTGTCCAGCAGGCATTTGGTGAGCGTCTTGTCGAGCAGGTCGCCCCCCGCCTCCCACACGAAGGACATACCGTACTGGATGTCGAAGGGCACCAGGAAGCCGTACTGGCTGGGCGGCGCCGAGCCGGACGGGCGCACGGTCGCCTGCTGGGCCATCGCCGTCAGCGCGTCCCAGCTCCACTTCCCGGCATCGTACAACTGCGCCGGCGTCTGCGTGATGCCAGCCTTCTGCAGCGCGTCGGCGTTGTAGACGAGGGCGGCGGCCGACAGCGTGGTGACGATGCCGTACTGCTTGCCCTGCCACTGCCCGACCGATAGCGCGCCGGGAACGAAGTCGTCCGGCTGCACCTCTTTGCTGTCCCGGCTGATGAGCGGGCCCAGGTCGGCGAGGATGCCCTTGCTGGCCAGGGTCGGCAAACCGGCCGCCGGCCCACCCAGGCCCATGACGTCCGGCGTGACGTTCCCGGCGATCATGGCGAGCACCTTTTCGATGAAGGCCGGCCCGGTGGGCGCGATCACGACGTCGACGTGCGTCTTGGGATTGGCTTGCTCGAACTGCTTCACCGGATCGTCGACCGTGTGCTGCTGTTCCTGCGGCGTCACCTGCCAATGGACGAAGGTGAGCGTGGTCGTCGCCGCGCCGGGCGGCGCCGAGGCTGAGGTACCCGGCGTGGCCGCCGGGGCCGTTGTGGCGCTGGCGGTCGCCGCGCGGGCGGCGACCCCGGACGCCGTGGCGCTCGTCGCCGCCGCCGAGCTGGTCGTGCGGGAGACCGGGGCCGTGGGGCCGCCACAGGCGCCGAGCGCGGCGATGCCGGACACGGTGGCCAGGGTCGCCAAACAGCGCCGACGGCTGATCGCCCGCCGGAGTCCGCCACTGGAGTTTCGCATCACTGGGACCCTCCTTCCGCTGGGACGGTCGACCGCCCAGGAGATGCTGGCCGCCGGGCATTGATTCTCTCATCCTATCATGATACGTTGACGGGTGCAAGGCGCTGCCGGCGGCTCGGCCAGGCTATAGCGGACGGGAGAAGAGGTATGCGAACGATCGCCGAAGGCGCCGAACGGACCGGACGGCGCGCCCGCGTCGTCCTGGTCGGGTGTGGCGCCCAGGCGAACCGCGCCATCTATCCCTGCGTGGCCGCACGGCTCGACCTCTTCGATGTCCTGGCCACCTGCGACCTGGACGAAGCGCGGGCCCAGGCGACAGCGAAACGCGTCGGGGCGCCACGAGCGTTCACCGATCCGGCCGCCGCCCTGGATGCCTGCCGGCCCGATGGCGCCTTCGTCATCGGGCCGCCAGCGATGCAGGCGGCCGTTGCCGGGCGCGTCCTGGAGCGGGGTATCCCCGTCTTCACGGAGAAGCCGTCGGCACCGACGGTCGCCGGCGCCCGGACGTTGCTGGACATCGCGCGGCGGCATAGCACATGGGGCCAGACCGGCTTCATGAAGCGATTCAACGACGCCTATCGCGCCGCTCGCGCCTGCCTGGAACGGCCGGAGTTCGGGCGCCCGATCTTCTTCGAGAAGCACTTCTACGCGCAGGGACCCCACCGCCGGCCGGGACAGTCGGACGAAGAGTTGCTCTGGACGGTGCTCATCATGCAGGGCACGCACGCCTTCGACGTCGCTCGGTACTTTCTGGGCGATATCGCAACGCTCAGTGCCCAGGCCGTCTTCGGCCGGGACGGTACCTGCGCCGTCTCCAGCCAGGCACGCTTCGCGTCGGGCGCGCTCGGCACGGTCCAAGTCACGACGCTCGCCGGTCCCGGCAATGCTCGCTATCTCGTCGACATCCTGGGCGACGGCAAGGCCCATGTTCGCGTGGAGGACATGCGGCGGCTCACCTACCACGGCGGCGCCTGGAACCCGACCGTCACCTCCGACCAGTTCCAGCAAGGGTACAGCATGGAGCCCCATCCGCTGGCCCGTCGGCTCTGGACGCTCGGGCATTTCGCGGAGGTCGTCGCCTATGGCCAGGCGGTGGCGGCCGGTCGCCCACCCGATCCCCCGGCACCCAACCTCGAGGACAACCTCAGGGCCCTGCAACTCTGCCGGGCCGCCTGGATGAGCTGTCTGCATGGTGGGCAATCGGTCGTGCCGTCGGAGGTGACCGAGTAGGCCTTTTCGCCAGGAGGAGTCCGCGGCAAACAACGATCGGCCGGCAACGTTGGTCGGAAGGAGTGCGATGATGCCGCGCATGGCGGTAGGCAGTTGGGCCTGGGTCTTTGGCCCCTATGCAGCCCATCCCGTGCCGCTCCGGGAGGTGGCGCGGACCGTCGCCACCCTCGGCTACGACGGGCTGGAGCTCACCGGCCGTCCCCACGCCCATCCGGACGATTTCCCGACGGCGGAGCAGCGGCGGGAGGTGACGAGGCTGCTCGCCGCGGAGGGCCTGGCCGTGGCCAGCCTGGGCGGGCCGGTCGGCGGGGGATCGCCGCTCGGCGTCGAGCCCGCGCAGTATCTCGCCTCGGTCCGCCGCTACCTGGAATTCTGCGTCGATGCGGGCATCGACGCCCTACGCGTTTCTTCCGGACGGCCGACGGGGCAGTCCGAGGAGGAATGCTTCAAGCGCCTAATCGAGGTTTGGAACGCCGCCGCCGAGGCGGCGGCGGCAGCAGGGGTGCGGCTGCTCTGGGAGTTCGAGCCGAATCAGTTCGCCAGTCGCCCGCGGGAGGTGCGCCGGGTCCTGGATGGCGTGCACCAGCCGACCTTCCAGGTGATCTTCGACCTCTCCCACGCCTCGATCGTGGCCGTTGCCCAGCCGGGGCTGCCGGACGGGGTGCCCGGCTTCATCCGCTTGCTCGGCAGGCGTATCGGCCGCCTGCACCTGTCCGATACGGAGGGCGTCGTCGATGCCCGCGGTGGCTCGGTCCGCCGCCAGTTGGGGGACGGGGCGGTGGATTTCGATGCGGCGGTGACCGCGCTGGACGAAGCGGGCGCCGGTGACGGCTGGTGGACCCTCGACCTGCACGGTGAAGCGGACGCTACGGGGACGGCGCGATCGGCCAAGGCGTTTATGGACGCCCTGGCCCGGCGGCATCCGGAGCGGCGATGAAGGCGACCGTCGCGCTGGGGGAACGCCCCACCGCTGCCGTCCCGCTGCCGCTTTACGTGCAGTTGCGGGAGATCCTGCGGGCCCGGATCCAGGCCGGCGATCCCCCGGTCGGCGGGCCATTCCCTTCGGAGGCGGAACTCTGCGCGCGCTACCGGGTCAGTCGTACTGTGGTGCGTCAGGCCCTGGACGACCTGGTCCGCGAGGGGTTACTGCACAAACACAAAGGGCGCGGCACGGTCGTGACGAGCACCAGCATCGAGGAACAGCTTGGGGTGCTGAAGAGCTTCACCGAAGAGATGCAGGCGCAGGGCCGGCTACCTGGAGCGCGTTTGCTGGCCAGCTACCATGGGCTGCCGGAGCCGGCGGCCGTCGCCGCCCTGGGACTCCAGCCTGGGGAAACCGCGTACGTCGTCGAGCGGCTTCGCCTGGCGGATGGTGTCCCCATCGCCTGGGAACGCACCGTCTGGCCGGAGGCGCTGGCGCGGCAACTGGCCGATGCGGACCTGGACAACGCCGTGTTCTACCGCGTGCTCGAGGAGTCGCTCGGCATCCTGCTCGGAATGGGGGAACAGACGCTCACGGCCGTGGCCGCGTCGGGAGAGATCGCCGGCGCCCTCGGCGTCGCGACGGGCAGCCCGCTGCTCTGCGTCGAACGCACCACGTACGGCGTCAACGGCCGCGCCGTGCTCTGGGGGCGCAGCCTGTATCGCGCCGACTGCTACCACTACCGCGTCCGACTGCAGCGCCAGCCCAGCCGGCTGCAGCTCCTCCCGACCACATCGCCCGGCGGACCGAGTGCCGCGTCGTGAGTACCGATAACCAGGAGATTGTCGGTACGATGGTCAAGTGCGGCCAGTCCGGCGTGCTGCAAGCGAACGGCGCGTCCGTTACCGTTTGCTACGCCAATTCCTGCTGGCACCGCCGCAGGTAGCCGCGGGTTTCCGCGGCGATGCCCATGGCGCGGGAAAGCGGGTAGCTCTTGGCCCCGATGCATTCCAGGTCCAGTACGCCGCCGTAGCCGCCTTCGCGCAGCGCCCGTAACACGGCGGGGATATCGACGCGCCCCCGGCCCGGCACCTGCTCCTCCGGCGGCCCGGGCGGCCCACCGAGCTTTTCCGTCAGGCAATCCCGGAAATGGGAGTGGACCATCGCGCCAGCGGCGGTGAACGCCTTGGCCGCCGCGACGACGTCCTCTCCTGCCCGCAGCAGATGGCTGGGATCGAAGTTCAGGCCGAGATGCGGCGACCCGATCTCCCGCCAGGCCCGCAGTGCCGTCTCGGTGTTGTAGACGGCGGCGCCGACGTGGGGCTTCAGCGCCAGCTTCACACCGGAACGACCTGCGATCGCCGCCAGTTCGGCACCGAGCTCGACCGCCTGGCGGAAGGAGGCTTCATCGCCGATCTTCCCACCGGAGCCGATCGCCACCACCGGGATGCCCAGGTCGGCGGCGATCTGAGAAGCAGCCGTCACCCGTTCCGGCGTGTTCGGCGTTACTTCGATGGCGTAGAGGCCCAGGCCGAGGTCGGCCGCCCGGCGCTTGATCCGATCGGCAGCCGCCTGGCCCTGACCAGGCTGCACATGCTCGACCATGCCGGGGATGTAGGCAAGTTCGGCGCCGTCATAGCCCGCCCAGGCGATGTGCTGGAGCGCGCTGTCCAAGTCGACCATGCTGAACAGCACAGAATTGCAGCCGATGGGTGTACGTGGCATCGTTCCTCCCTTACGCCCTTAAGCCAGCAGCTCGGCGACTTCGACGACCTGGCCGGTCTCGTGCGAGCGGATGGCCGCTTCCACCACGGCGTGGGCCTTGAGGCCCTCTTCGCCGGAGCCTTCGATGTCCGCCGGCGCCGCCCCTTCCGTCAATTGCTCCAGCCAGCGCCCGAGCCGGGGGCCGAAGGTCTCGTTGAACGACATCATGCCGCCGGCATTGTGGACGTGGACCGACTCCTTGCTGTTATGCGGGTACCAGTGGAAATCCACCGTGGAGTTATCGATCACGACGCGGCCCTTGTTGCCGCCCAC
>JAICXR010000572.1 GCA_025980355.1 Chloroflexota bacterium
CGTTGGTGGAGTTCCCGTGGCCGTCGGCCACCGCTACCGAGGTCGAAAGCAGCACCGTAAGCAGCCCAATCACCGAGGATCGTCCAAAGTTAGCAAGTCGTGCGTTCATTCCTAGTCCTTCCTATCCATAGTATCGCTTACCCGCCACGTTGGTTCTACTTGCTCATCGCTTTTGTCCCTCCTTCGCTTCCAGCGCCTCGTCGGCCACCTGGCCGTAGTGGTCGCGGATGGTCGTGAGTGCCGCCCGCAGTCGCGCCACCTCTGCCAGCGCCCCGGCCAGGGCGTCGGCGTCGGCGAGGACATCGATCACGTCCATGTCGCCGTAGTGGTCGATGTGGCAGACCGTCCCATGCTCCGGCGACTGCCCGCACCGCCAGGTCCAGATGATGCCGGCACCATGCGGTTCCGGGGGGTCCAGCGCCATCCCCTGGCCGCATTGCAGGCAGGGCATGACCACGGCCGGCGGACTGCCGTACCGCCTGCGTAGTCCGGCCCGCTGCGCCGCCGTGGTCCGCTGCTTATCCACGGTTCGCCCCTTTCGTGCAACTCGGGCAATACCAGAGGCCGCCATGCTTGTCCCAGCCGTCTCGGACGAAACGCTCCGCTGGTCGGTAGCCAGCCTCAGCATTGTGCTCGTCCATCATGAGACACCCGTCGGACGCACATTCGATGCGCGCCTCCGCCGGCGTGCCTTCGGTTGTCGGTCGCCCGCGCATTTAGCGTTCCCTTTCGCCGCCGAACTGGTCGATCGCGGCTTGCGCCATCCGTCGCAGCGCCCCCAGCAGCTCCGGGGAGGCGTCGGCGGCGACGTGGGCCACGACGCCCGGCATGATCTCCACGCCGCGATGGGCCTCCGCCTGGCGGTGCTCCTCCATGAGCCGCACCGCCCTAGCCCCCATCTCCCGGCTCGTGAGTTCCACCGCCCCGTAGCGCACCGCCAGGGCCCGCTTGGACGGCACGAGGTCGTAGTGCGTCCGCCAGGGCAGCCAGCGGTCGCCGTTCTGCTTGTAGGCGACCTTGAGGCCGATTTTCCGCGCCATCGCGTCTAACTCGGCCTCGGTGTCGGCCTCCATGTGGCACCATCGCCGCCCGTGCGACCGCGCCTGGGCGGTTCGGGGCGTGGCCTCGAAGAGGTCGTCGACGTACACGGTCATAGCAGCACCACCTGCCCGGCGCCCGCGCGCCGCTCCCGGTCCTTGCGCGCCCTGGTCGCCGCCGCGTTGGCGACGTGGATCGCCATGTCCGCCCGCAGGTGGTGCAACTGGCAGAGCGCCCGCAGGTTCGCCGGCTCGTGGCTCCCGCCGGCCCTGGCCGGCTGCACGTGATGCACCGTGAGCTGGACGCGGGTCACGTACTCGCCGTCCTCGCAGCCGCCGGCCAGGTCGGACGGGCCGGCCTCCCGCCAGGCGTCCTGGCCCCGCCGGCGCGCGATCCGCGCGCGGTTCGGCGCGCCGCACTCCTCGCAACGGCTCCCGGCGCGGGCGATGGCGGCCCGGCTGCGCTCCCGCCAGTCGGGCGGATAGAGCGTCATGTCCATTGGCATCAGTTCCCTCCCCATCCCCAGCGCCACACGCGCATGGCTCGCCATTGCCGGCCCCAGGTCCAAGCGTCGGCGCAACGCCAGACGAACACATCCACACTGAAAAGGCCCGGCGCGCCGCGGTCCTCGATCGTCACCGGCCCGATGCCCGACACCCAGAGCCGGGAGCCGAGCGGCAGCCAGGCCGCGCCAATCACATGAACCTTCGGTCCTTCTTTTCATCCCCACTCTTTATCTATAGAGCGACTGCAGGCCACGGCGACCGGCGAGGAGCGCGCCCTCGGCGAGCGCCGTGGCGACGGCCAGGTACACGAGGCACCTGACGATC
>JAICXR010000533.1 GCA_025980355.1 Chloroflexota bacterium
GCTTGCGGTGGATCTCCAGGATGAGGTCGACGTCTTTACCGACGGCCTCGCGCGCCGCCGCGACCCGGTCGACCACCTCTCCGACCAGGGCCGCCAGTGTGAGATCCTGGTAGCCCGGTGGGACTGGATCGAACTTGATCGCGGTGAAGCCGTCCTCGAGCGCCGCTCGCGCATGCTCGGCTACCTGCTCGGGGGTGCCACCGCCCATCAGCAGATGGAGGCGGACTTTCTCGCGGCACATGCCGCCGAGCAACTGCCAGATCGGCACCCCGAGGTGCTGACCCTTGATGTCCCACAGCGCGATATCGATGGCGCTGACCGCCCCGCTGAGCACTGATCCCCGGAACGGCCCCATCCGGTACAGGTGCTGCCAGTGGTGCTCGATGCGCAGCGGGTCCTGGCCCTTGAGGTAGGTGGCAAAGACCTGGATCACGTCGTGGACGGCATCCGGATACGCCCAGCAGGCGGACTGGCCCAACCCGACCGTGCCGTCCTCGGTCCAAATCCGCACAAAGTGCCCTCCGGCGATGAGGAGAGACTCAACATCGGCGATTTTCATCGACATCAGCGCGGCCGGCGTGACTCAGCCGTTGGGGAACCGCTGCGCGAAGAGCGTCGTGACCTGTTGCTGCAATTGTTGCAGCGCATTCTGGGGCTGCTGCTTGCCGGCGAGCACATCGTCCAGCGCCTTCCCCCACATGGTGGCGCAGTCGCCTTCGATCGGGCAGCTCGGCATGCTGTTGAGCTGGTCATTCTTCGTCGCCGAGTTGACGTAGAAATCAAGGCCCTTGTACTTACTGACATCCACCTTGGCGAGGAAGGAGGTGCGCGCGCCGAGCCAGCCGGTGCCGTCGAAGATCGTCTGCTCGGCCGGCTCGCTGACCAGGAACTCGATGAGGGTGAAGGCATCGCCGACGTTCTTCGAACCGTTCGGGATGAAGGCGCTGTGGCCGCCGGACGACTGGAACTTCAGGCCCTTCTTCGCCGCCGGGACGGGTGGCCAGGTGTAGGCAAAGTCCCGGCTCGGCGCGTTGTGGGCGAGCTCGCCGGGGGACCAGTAGCCGTTCGTCTGCATGATCTCGACGCCGCTCACGATGTCGGACCCGGCGCCGGTCCAGTAGCCGTGGCCCTTGAACGCCGCCTGGACGGCGGGCCGTCCGCCGACGACATCATAGAGCTTCTTCACGGTCGTCATGGCGTCGGCCAGCTCCGCATTGTCGAAGTTGAACTTGCCCGTGCCCTCGTCGAAGTACTTGATGCCCCAAGCCTGACCGAAGTAGAACGGGTTGCCGCCGCCGAAGCCGCCGCCCATGGCGTCCAGGGGATCGAAGGCGACCACCTGATCGGCCGCCCCGTTCTTCGTCGTCAACTGTTGCTGGAGCTGGGTCAGCGTGTCGAAGTCCCAGGAGATCGTCTTGGGATCGATACCCTTGGGCTGGAGGAGGGTGTTATCCATGACCAGGCCGAAGCGCACGAAGGCCTCCAGGGCCGGGACGCCGTAGGTCTTGCCCTTGTAGCTGGCGTAGGCCCAGGACGCCGCCGGGATATCCGTCTTGTTGATCTCTTTGCTCTTGGCGATATACGAATCCAGGTCGTTGGCGATGCCCTTGGCCCAGTCCTCCGGGTAGTCGGCGTTGCCCACCACGACGTCCGGCGGCGTGCCGGCGGCAACGAGGGCCAGCAAACCCGTCTTGTTGTTCCCGCTCTTCCATTGGACGTTGTACTGCGACAGTTGGGTTCCCATCAGCTTCGCCAGCGCCTGCCAGGTGGCGACCTGGCCCCAGCCATAGGAGAGCTCGAGGGTCTTGGAAGCATTCTTGTTGGATTCGCCCTGCGGCGGTGTGGCCGTCGCCTTGGGCCCCGTGCCCGCCGCGGCCGCACTGCTCGTGGCGGCACTGCTTGTAGCGGCGCTGCTCGCCGCAGCCTTGGTGCCCGTGACAGCAGTATTACTCGTGGCCGCTGCGGGGCTGCTGGTCGCGGCGACCGTCGTGCTGGCGGTGACGCTCCCGCTGGCGGCAACGGTCGAGCCGCTGCCGCTTACCGCCGCCTGACCGGCGCTACCGCAGGCAGCAAGGAGCGACGTGCTGAACAGCAGCACCGTCCCGCCGCACGCGCCGAGCAGTACCCGCCGACTGACCTGCTGATTTCCCACGACCGTACCCTTTCTCACACGATTTCCACGACATCTGCGATTATATACGAAATAGCGCACAGCACAACGCGGACCCGGCTATGATTTCTTGCCAGGTGAACAATCTTTCCGTAGGAGCATCCCACACCATGTCCGCATCCCCTCCTCCCAATGTCCTTTTCCTCTGCACCGACCAGCAGCGCTACGA
>JAICXR010000260.1 GCA_025980355.1 Chloroflexota bacterium
CAGGAGCGTGCCATCGTCGGCGTAGAGCCGCCAGCCGTCGATGTCGCCTGGGATCGGGAGGCCGGAGCCGGCGCTCATCGTCACCGGGACCGGGCCATCCGGGCCGGCGAACTCGAGCAGGGCGGCCATACCTTGCTCCGCTTCCGCCGGGCGCCGCTCCAGGTGTTGGGCCAGCTCCGGCGTGAGGGTGCGGGCGACTGTGCGCATCTGCCGGATGTCGTGCAGGCCGGGGACGACGAGCAAGTCGCGGCGGCTGGTTTCGACGCGGCCCATCGCGCGCAACGGCGTGCCCCCGATGACGGTGGACAGGATCGCCAGGTCGTGGGGGAAGCCGTTGTTCAGGCGGCCGCCGCCGGAGCGCCAGTCGGCCATCCAGGACCAGGGCGATAGTCCGCCCTGCCCCGGTCGGCCGCCGTGGAAGGTGCCCACGAGCGCACGCAGCCTGCCGACGGCGCGGTCGCGGACGAGCTCGGCCAGCCAGGCAACCTCGGGTCCGTAGCACTGGCTGGCGGCGTAGGCGTGCTTGACGCCCGCCGCCTGGACCAGCTGGTAGCTCGCCTCGGCGTCCGCCGCGTCGAGAGCCAGGGGCTTCTCGCAGAGGACGTGGCAGCCGGCGGCGGCGGCGACGGCCAGCACCTCGCGCCGCAGGACGGCCGGCGTGGCCAGGGTCACGATATCCGGCCGGAGCCGTTCGATCGCCGTTCGCCAGTCGGTGGAGGCGTCCGCCACGCCGAGGCGGTCGGCCACGGCGCGCACCACGTCCTGCTGGCGCCCGCAGATGGCGACGACCTCGACGTCGCACCACTGCAGGGCCCGGGTGTGGCCTTCGCCGGCCCAGCCGGCGCCGACGACCACGGCGCGCAACCGTCCTGCCATTGCCGCCTCCTTCCGTCACGCCGCCCCGGTCAGGTGATGATCGGCCGTTGACCGGCGGCGCGGTCCACTATACAGTAGCGCCGGACGGCGCGCAGGGCGCTGAACCATCGGTTTAAACGGCATCGTCAAGTGAACGGATCCCTGAGTGATGGACGCCGGCATGAGCGTTGACGGCCCGGGGGCGGGGCTCACGGCCGGGGTGGGGCGGGTGGTGATCACGCCGCCGGTGGGGATCGCCTTGACCGGCTTCGCCGGGCGGGCGCCCTCCGAGGGGGTCCACGACGACCTGCAGGCGACGGCGCTGGTGCTGGCCGAGCGCCGGCCGGACGGCGACGACCGGCAGAGCCGCGTCGCGCTGGTGACGCTCGACCTGCTCGGCATGTACGGGGATGAGATCGGCCCCGCCATCAAGGCCCGGGTGGAGCGGGTGACCGGCATCCCGGCGGGGCGGGTCTTCCTGTCCTGCACGCACACCCACTACGGGCCGGTGGTCTCGCCGGACCAGGACATGGACGGCGGGGGGACGGCCCAGGCCCTCGCCTACCAGGCGGCGTTGCCCCACCACGTCGCCGGGGCGGTGGCGATGGCCGACGCCGCCCGGCGGCCGGTGACGCTGGCGGCGGGGCGGGGCGGGGTGCGGATCGGCATCAACCGGCGGGAGCGCCGGCCCGACGGCCGGATCGTCCTGGGCCAGAATCCGGCCGGGCCGCTGGACGCCGAGGTGCAGGTCTGGCGCCTGGACGCCGCCGACGGCGACCCGGTGGCGCCGGGCGCGCCGCCGGGCTGGTTGCGGCGGGCGCCGGAGCCGGTGGCGGTGCTGGTCAACGCCGCCTGCCATCCCGTCTCCCTGGGCGGCCAGATGCGCATGATTTCGGCGGACTTCCCCGGCGTGGCTCGTGGTGTCGTGGAGCGCCTCGTGGGCGGCACGGCGCTCTACGTGCAGGGCGCTTGCGGCAACATCAATCCGAGCCTGATGGGGGCGGATTGGGGCAACCCGCTCCGGCTGGGCCGGGCGCTGGGGGCGGCGGCGGCGAAGGTCGCCTTGCTGGCGCAGCCGATCGCCGGCGTCCCGCTGCGCGTGGCGCGGGAGACGGTGGCCTTCCCCGGGCTGCTACCGGTGTCGGCGGAGGCGGCGCGGGCTCGGGTGGCGACGCTGGAGGGTGAGCAGGCGCGCCTGGCGACACAGCCCGGCAATGCCGGGGCGAAGTGGTGGAATCGGCGAGCGCTGGCCGAGGCCCGTCTGGCGTCGGCGGCGCTGGAAGGGGGGACACCGCTGGTCCTGGAAGGCGACCTCGCCGTCTTGCGGCTGGGTGACGCCGCGCTGGCCTGCAACCCGAGCGAGCTGTTCTGCGAGATCGGCATGGCGATCAAGGTGGCCTCGCCCTTCCCCTGGACGGCGATCGCCGGCTACACCGACGGCGCCATCTGGTACGTCCCCACGCGCAGCGCCTACCCGGAGGGCGGCTACGAGGTGGACCGCGCCTGCAGCGTCGCCCCGGAGGCCGGCGAGCTGCTCCAGGAGACGACGCTGCGCCTGCTGCGGGCGGTCGCGGCACCGTGCGCGTGATCACACGAGTTGTGCACGAACTCGCGGCCGGACACGCGGTGACTATCGCGCCGGTCCACGCGGAGGTGAGCACACAGCAGGCCGCGGACCTGTTGAACGTCTCCCGACCCTTCGTGGTGCAACTGCTCGAGTCGGGGACGATCCCGTTTCATCGGGTCGGCAGCCACCGTCGGGTCCGCCTCGCGGACGTCCTCGATTATCGTCGGAAACGCAGCCAGGGGCGTCGCGCTGCTCTGCAAGAGATGACGTTGGAGGCTCAGGAGATGGGTCTGTACGAGTAACGTGCGCGAGGCGCCTCCTGCCGCACTGCTCGATGCGAATGCCCTCTGGTCCGCCGATGAGTTTTTGACGCGACTCTGGCTGACAAATACCGCAGAGGTGCTTATCGTGCTTCGGGAGCAAGCCGGGCATCTAATCAATCCGCCAAGTACCGTGTTCGACATTCGTACAACGCTGGAGCGATCCATCCCGCATTTCGTTGGTGCCGTTCGTGAATCCGGTCTGGTCGGGTCGGGCACCGACATCTGATGTTGCCTTCAGCCGACGCCGGCATTTTGCATTGCAATAGAGAGGGTGTGATGTTGAAGCCCTTGCATGCCGCCTATGGTGTTTTGGGCCTATTTCTCGTCGCGGAGCGCCTCCTCCGGCGCGGCGCGGAGGCCCGGAGCTTTGTGGAGCGACCGACCGATCGGGGGACCACCCGTGCCATCGGTATCGCCTTCGGGGTGGGCGGGCTGGCGCTGGACGTCGCACCGAACCTCAATCGTCGGGGCATCGCCCGCCTCTACGGAACGGGGCCGGCCTGGGTCGGGGTGCTGATCATGGCCGGGGGCCTCGCGTTGCGGATCTGGGCGGCCCGTGTGCTCGGCGCCTTCTACACGCGGACGCTGCGGACCAGCGCGCAGCAGCACATCGTGGCGAGTGGTCCCTACCGGCTGGTCCGCCATCCCGGCTACCTCGGCGACATCCTGCTCTGGCTCGGCGCCGCCGTCGCCTCGGCGAATGGGATCGCGGCCCTGGCGATCACGGCGGCCATGGGACGCGCTTACCATGCCCGCATCGTCGCCGAGGAAGCGATGTTGGCAGAGACGTTTGGGGAGGTCTATCCGCCATACGCCGGTCGCACCTGGCGGCTGATCCCTTTCGTCTACTGAATGCGCCGAACAGAACCGCGGCGCGAGTTGGCGCGCAAGCAGTATGGTTCCGCGGAGGAGCGGGGCCGTGACGAAGCGGCGAACGCCTCAGGACAGCTCTTCGGCCAGCGCCACGATGATGCCCGCGGGGCCGCGCAGGTAGCAGAGGCGGTACTGGTCCTCGTATTGGGCCACCTCGCCGACGAGTTCGGCGCCGTGGGCGCGCAGGCGGGCGACCGTGTCGTCGACGCTGTCGACCTCAAACATCACGCTGCGGAGGCCCGGCGTGTTGGGCGGGGCGATGGCCGGTGCGCTCGCGACCAGTGGCGGATGGCGAAACGCCGTCAGCTCCAGCCGCCCGTGCCCATCCGGGGTCCGCATCATCACGATGTCGACTTGGACACCCTCGATCCCGTTGACGCGGTCCACCCACGGGCCCTCGACCGCCGCTTCGCCTTCCACGCTCATGCCGAGCTCGGTGAAAAAGGCGATGGCGGCCGCGAGGTCGTCGACGACGACGCTGACGTGGTCCAATCGCTTGATCGTCATGTCCCCAGTATACGACGGGCAGGGCACGACGGTGACCGGCGGTTCAGGCATGCCAGAGGATATCGCCAGCGGCAGGCGGTATTGGTAGCCGCACTGCGCCGCGCCAAAACTGGCCAATTCTGTCCCGCAGACCCCTATTTTCCCCTGGTAGCGCCGGGTACAGTATTCACGCTGGAGAAATAGAACAAAAGTTCGATTCTCTGGAGGCGCGACGACTGGGGGGACGGTGGGGACGGCGATGAGCGTTGAGGTGATGCCGGAGACGGCGGAGGCGGTACGGGCGCGGCAGGTGGCGGAGGTGGAGGCGCTGCTGGTGAAGAGCGGCGTCGAATTGCACGCGCTGGTGATGGAGCAGTTGCGCTGGCAGATCGGCCAGGGGAACGTGACGCCGGCGCTGGCGACGCTGTTGGGCCAGGCGAGGGCGTCGATGCTGCGCGGCCTGCGCCAGCCGGAGAAGGTGACGCGCCAGGAAGCGCCCGCGTTGGCCGGGAGCGGCGTGGCGCTGCTGCCGACGAAGGAAGGACGGTCGTTCGACTTTGCTGCCTTCGCCCAACTCTTCCTCAGCCTGGCAGGACACGCTGGCGCAGGCGCGGGGCCTGTTGAAGCGGACGGTGCTGGACTCGCCCTGGGTGCCACAGGCGCCGACGACGAAGCAGGCCGCCTTCCTGGCGGTGCCGGTTCGTGAGGCGCTATTCGGCGGTTCGGCAGGTGGCGGGAAGAGCTCGGCGCTGCTCATGGCGGCGCTCCAGTACGTGGAGGAGCCCGGCTACGCCGCCATTTTATTCCGGCGGACCTATGCCGACCTGGCCCTGCCGGGGGCGATTATGGATCGCTCCAAGGAGTGGTTGAGCGGCAAGCGTGCGCGCTGGAACGAACGGGAGAAGACGTGGACCTTCCCGAGCGGGGCGACGCTCAGCTTCGGCTATCTGGAGCACGAGCAGGACAAGTACCGCTACCAGGGCTCCGAATACCAGTTCGCGGGATTCGATGAGCTCACCCAGCTCGGGGAGTCGCAATATCGGTATCTCTTCAGCCGGTTGCGCCGGCTGAAGGGCAGCGGCGTGCCGTTGCGCATGCGGGCGGCGAGCAACCCGGGCGGCGTCGGGCACGCTTGGGTGCTGCAGCGGTTCATCACCGAACGGCGGCCGGACCGCCTCTTTATCCCGGCGACGCTGGACGACAACCCCTACCTGGACCGCGACGAATACGTCAAGAGCCTGCAGGATCTCGACCCCTACACCCGGGCCCAGCTACTGAACGGCGACTGGTTCGCCCGGCCGCCGGGGCGCAAGTTCCGGCGGGAATGGTTCGCGATCGCCGATGAG
>JAICXR010000502.1 GCA_025980355.1 Chloroflexota bacterium
AAGGGAGGGGGGGACGCCCGCGCTCCGGCCGTGAGTAATCCCGCTTCACCATGCTGTCCGCCGTAAGCGTCAGGAGCCATCGGGTGGTTGACGTCCAAAGCCGGCCAGCGGCTCATGCCGATACGGTTCGGAAGCCCGCGACACCCCGGTCGGTTCCCTGGTATTTCATCGTCCTGGTGGCAGCCGTGATCTTCGGCGGCGGCCTCCGCTTCTATAACCTGAATTGGGACGCCGGCGCCCACCTGCACCCGGATGAACGGGAAATCGTCATGGTCGCGCAGGGCCTCCATTGGCCCCGGGCCGGCGATGAAGCCGGCGCCCAGGCGCGCGGCGGACACGGGCCACTTGACCCCCATTTCTTCGCCTATGGCTCGTTACCGCTCTATCTGCTGGCGGCGGCCGGCAATGTGGCGCATCGCATCGGAACCGTGCTGGCCGATCACCATGTTGGGCCGGCCGGCATGGCGGCGCAGCTTGTGTCCGGCGACCAGTACGACGGGATGAACCTCGTTGGGCGTTTCCTTTCAGCGTTGTTCGATACCGGTAGCATCCTGCTCTGCTTTTTGCTCGGACGCCGGGTGTACGGCGCGTGGGCCGGAGCGCTTGCCGCCGCCGCCTACGCGGTGACGGCGCTGGCGGTGCAACAGGCGCACTTTTATGTGGTCGATCCGATCCTCACGTTCCTGGTCCTGGCCACGCTCTTCTTCTGCACGCGGTCGTTGCAGGAGGGGCGGACCGTCGACGCGCTGCTCAGCGGCATCCTCTTCGGCTGCGCGCTGGCGACGAAGGTCAGTGCCGCGCCGCTCGGCCTGGCGGTGCTCCTGGCCCAGGTGTTGCCGGCCTGGCAGGCGCGAGGGGACCTGGATCTCGTGCGGCGCCGGGCCCTCATCGCCAGGCGGATCGATGGCTTGCTCCTGGCCGGCGTGGGCACGGTGGGCACCTTCCTGATCGGGGAGCCGTACGCCCTGCTGGACTGGACGCAATTCCGCCAGGACGTCAGCCAGCAGAGCGCGATGGTGCGTGGCGTCGCCGATTTCCCCTACACCCGACAATACGCACCCACCCGTCCCTATCTCTACTGGCTGCAGGGCCTCTTGACCTGGCAGATGACGCCGCTCTTGACGCTGGCCGGCCTTGCCGGCTTGCTCTGGCAGGGCTGCCGATCGCTGCCCGCACGCATCAGAGTCGCGCGGTTAGCTCGCCATGGAGTCGAGCGGTTGGCTCGCCATGACGGGGACCGGCTCGCTCGCCCCGGAGCGGAGCCGTTAGCTCGTGTCAGTGCCGAGCGGCTGCTGGTGTCCTGGTGGCTGCCGTACCTGCTCCTCACCGGCGCCTTCTATGCCAAGTTCCCGCGCTACATGCTGCCGGCGATCCCCCTGCTCTGTATCGCCGGTGCCGGGGCCGCTCTGGCCCTGGTCGGTCAGCGCGTCTGGCGGCGCCGCCTCGCCTACGGGCTGATCGTGCTAACCGTGGGCACGGCGGCACTGTACTGCCTGGCCTACGAGCACATCTACGCCTCGACCAACACGCGCGTCGCGGCGTCGGACTGGATCTATCCGCACGTTCCTGCCACGACCGACGGCCACCAGACTGTGCTGACGCACGAGGTCTGGGACGATGCCCTGCCCCTTGATCGCGGCCAGGTCAATGCCGCCTGGACGCCCGGGCGCTACGCCTACGCCGACCTGCCGATCTACGACGACGACACGCCGCAGAAGCAGCAGACGCTGATCCAGGATTTGCAACGCGCGGATTATGTCGTGGAGGCGTCGGAGATCGTGCGCGGTTCGATCCTCCGCAATCCCCAACGCTACCCGATGACCGTCGCCTACTACCAGGCGCTGGCCGACGGCCGGCTCGGCTTCCAGCAAGTTCTCGACGTGCGCAGCGTGCCGCGGTTGTTCGGCTTGACCTTCGACGACCGGAACTCGGACCTCAACTGGCAGTTTTACGACCATCCGCCGGTGACGATCTATCGCAAGCTCCGCCAAGTGTCGGCCGCCCAGATGGCGGCGTTGTTCCCGGCGCCGCCATCTGCCGGTCCCCTCGCTTCGGCGACCCCACCGAACACCCCGTCCCTCGTCCTCACGCCCCAGGCCCAGGCCGCCGACAACACCTCCCCGTCGCTCGGCCAGATGTTCCCGGCTAATGGCCTGGGGATGCGGTTCCCCGTGCCCGTCTGGCTGCTGGCGGTCGAGTTGATCGGACTCATCGCCCTGCCCTGGAGCGTCCGGCTGTTGCGGGCCTTGCCGGACGCCGGCTACAGCGGCGCCAAGGCGCTCGGCATCGTCCTCACCGGCTGGGCCGCCTGGCTCCTCGCCAGCACCGGCGTCGCCGAGAACACCCAGCGCACGACGATCATCGTCTTGGCGGTCCTGGCCGTGGCCGGGGTCCTGAGCTGGCTGACACTGCCCGGCTGGCGAGCGCTGCTACGGCGGAAGTGGCGTCTCTGGCTCGTCAGCGAGGCGGTGTTTGTCGTCGCGTTCCTGCTGTTCCTCTGGATTCGCGCCAGCAATCCGGACCTCTGGCAACTCTACCGGGGCGGCGAA